>DATKWR010000408.1:0-53066 GCA_035529475.1 Sedimentisphaerales bacterium
CTTCAGGATTGAAGCTGAAGAGAAAGAAGGAAAATGGACGGAGATCTTCCGTCAGGACAATAATTATCAACGGCTGGTACGAGTACCGCTGAATGTCAAGACGGTCGCTTTGCGGCTGGTGTGCGAAAAGACATGGGGGGCGGACAAAGCACACCTATTTGCATGGGACGTGCGATAAGCCTCTATTTCTGGCCATATTCCTTGCGGTATTTCAGTGGGCTTAGTCCTTTTTCCCGGCGAAAATACCGAGCTATGTGATCAACCCCGTCAAAGCCCAGAACAAAGGCAATCCGCGACACCGGCAGATTGGTCTCTGCCAGCATCCGGGCTACCTGTTCGATACGAACCCGCCTGATTTCGGCAAGGACCGACCTTCCAAGCACCCGGCGAAACCTTTTTTCCAAGCCGCGCCGTGATAAAGCCACCGCATCGACCACATCCTGGACCTGAATTGTTTCTTTTGCATGTTCGCGAATGAATCCGACCGCTGCGGCGACTTCACTGTCCTCGATTGCCAGAACATCGGTTGATTTTCTGGTTGCAACGTGTGTGGGCTGAATAATTATCCTTTGTTTTGCCATTCTTGTGCCGGACATCAGCTTATCCAGAAGTTCTGCAGCTTCATACCCTGATCTCTCGGCTGCAAGAGCCACGCTTGAAAGCGGAGGGTTGGACAGATTGCAGACGAGTCTGTCGTTGTCGACACCGATAATCGCCAGATCCTCCGGCACATGCAGTCCGACCAATTTACAGGCTTCAACAACCTGTTGGCTTCGGTCATCCGTGCAGGTCATCAGCCCTGCAGGTTTCGGCAGCAATCTGAGCCAATCTGCCACCAAGGCCTGCTCGGCATCCCATGAACGCAGTGCCCGTGACTTCGACCGCTTGTAAAAGTTAGTTTCGTGACCGGCTTGCGATACCTTTTGGGCAAAGCTCTCGCCGCGTTGTACGGACCACTGTATCTCCTCAAAACCACAATAGGCAAATCTGGTAAATCCGCGCTCGAGCAGGTGTTCAGCCGCCATTTCACCCGCTGCAACGTTATTCGCAGTAATAGTAGGGGAATTCAAAATTCCCGGCGGAGTCCCCTCATTTGTGCTGGCAGCGACGATGGTGGGCACGCCAGTCGCGACGATATCTTCGATTTCAGCCACAAGTCGTGTGATAATGCCGTCTGCGCCCCAGTTCTTGATCCGATGCAGTATTTTCTTTTTCCTGCCGAGGTCTCTAAAAAACGGCGGCTCCCTGTAGAACGACCATGGACCGTGGAGACGAGAATACGTTGCGATTCCGCTTAAGAGCTCCCTGCCAAATCCCCTATCGGCCTCAATCAGCAGGATAATTTTCGGGATCTTCTGCATAGGAGCATTATACCGTCAAAGTGGGCCCAGGATCAATACAGTACAGGCGGGACCATGGAAAACTCAGATGCAAGGATGGGCGCAAAATGGCGATTAAAAGACGCAAAGTGGCGTTGATGCAACAGGTGAAAACACCGAAGATTCACTGTGAAGTGTAGTTTGGCTTTGATTCTTGGAAGTGAAACTGCTATGATATAGGCTTAGCGAAGTGGATGAGGGCGTGTGTGCGACCCACTCGCAGGAGAAGCATGTCTTGGCCAAGTGTAAATACGACGGAGGTTGGCAAAAAAGCTGGGAGGGGCGGACTGACTGTTCGGGTTCGTTCTGTATGCCTTAACTTCAAACACCGTCGAAGAGTCGAAGTAGGCAATCAAGATGCGCCGATTTGTTACGTTCTCGAAACAACATGTTTCTTGGAGCGTTTGGCTGAAATTTAGATGGCAAGAGCAAGGTTTGGATTTGAAGGAGGAAGTAAGATGTGTAAGAAAATGGTTTGTTTGGTTTCCTTTGTTCTGGTGCTGGCCGCGGGCGTGGCGACTGCCGATATCACAAGCGGCCTGGTGGGATACTACCCTCTTGATGAAGGGATGGGTAATATCGCTCACGATATGTCAGGCAATGGACACGACGGGACCCTGCCGAATAGTGGCGTAACATGGATATCGTCGGGAGTCATAAAGGGCGGAATCAACATTGACGGCACAGCAAGCAGCAACATTAAACTTGGAACCTGGAATCCGGCTGAGGGAACAGGGCAACTGTCTCTGGCGTTTTGGGTCAACTGGGCCCAGAGCGGCAGCCTAGACCAGTGCCTGATCAGCAAGAGAGACGACTGGAATGCAGCCGGAATGATGTTTGATTTGCGGCTGCGGAATAATGATAACAGCTTTCGGTTTCATCACGGAGGAGGAGCTGTGCTATACTCCCCCGGCAACGTACTGACTCCGTTTGTCGGACAATGGGCGCACATAGCAGCCACCTTTGATGGAACCACAGCCAGGCTTTATCTCAATGGTGAAGAGATAGCATCCGGTGCGTTCTTTCTTGCCAATAAGACCACAGCCGAAATGAGAATAGGCTCCTACAGCAGCGCCGGCCCAACCTTTAATGGCGACATGGACGAAGTCCGCATCTACAATCGAGCTCTGACGCAAGCCGATATGCTCGATGTCCTGATACCTGCCTCTCCCGGTCAAGCATCCAAGTCGAACCCGGCCGATGGGGCGACAGGTGTGTCTCGGGATAATGTGGTGCTTGGCTGGGCGCCCGGAGACTTTGCCGACAAACACGATGTATATTTCGGCGCCGGTTTTGATGACGTCAACGATGCCACAGCCGCCGTGGATCCAGCCGGTGTTTATATGGGCCGTCAAAGCCAGAGCACCTATGCTCTCGATCGTTTGGAGTTTGGCCAGACCTACTACTGGCGGATAGATGAAGTGAACGCTCCGCCGGACTTGACGGTGTTCAAAGGCAGAGTCTGGAGCCTTACAGTCGAGCCGCTTGCCTATCCGATGCCTTCGGAGAATATCACCGCCACAGCTTCCAGCTCGAGCAGCCCGGATGAGAGACCTGAAAACACTGTGAATGGCTCAGGGCTGGATGCCGATGACCTTCACTCCATGCTGGGGACGGATATGTGGCTCAGCGACAGTGAACCGCTTGGAGCCTGGATCCAATATGAGTTCGACAGAGTTTACAAGCTGCATGAGATGTGGGTATGGAATGCCAACCAGATGGTTGAGCCTACTATCGGTTTCGGGCTTAAAGCTGTTGCGATTGAGTATTCGGCCGATGGCACTGATTGGATCGAACTGGTCGACGCACCTGAATTTGCTCAGGCGCCCGGGACGAATGGTTATGCGCACAACACTACGGTCGATCTTAGCGGCATAACAGCAAAGTACGTCAGGCTTACGGCGAGGAGCAACTGGGGAGGCTTCATGCCCAAATACGGCCTCAGCGAGGTTCGCTTCTTCTACATACCCACCCATGCAAGAGGGCCTAATCCGGATTCCGGCGCGACAGATGTCTCTATTGGTACGATCGATGAGCCGATTGATGTGACCCTCAGCTTCACGGCGGGCAGAGAGGCGGCTAAGCACGACGTGTACCTTAGCGCCGACGAGCAGGCCGTGATTGACGGAACCGCGCCTGTTGCCACCGAGATCGGAACCAGCCATGGTCCCTTATCGCTCGACATAGGCCGGACGTACTATTGGCGCGTCGATGAAGTCAATGAGGCTCAGACCCCCGCAACCTGGCAAGGCGACGTCTGGAGCTTTGCAACACAGGAATACTTTGTCCTGGATGACTTTGAGGACTACAACGACTATCCACCCGACGAAATATTCAGCACGTGGATAGACGGGTGGGGCATCGCGACAAACGGCGCTGTGGTAGCCAATGACGTGCCGCCTTTCGCTGAGACCGCGATCGTTCACGAAGGCAAGCAGTCGATGCCGTATTTCTACGATAACAGCGTCGGCTACTCTGAGGCCACCGTGACGTTGAGTTCACAGCGGCGGGATTGGACTAAAAGAGGTATCGGTTCCTTGTCGTTGTGGTTCAGGGGTTACCCCGCATCTGTCGGCAGTTTCGTAGAGGCGCCGGCCGGCACCTATACGCTGACCGGTGCCGGTTGGAATATCTGGGACGCATCCGACGGATTTCACTTTGCCTACAAGATATTGAACGGTCCCGGCTCGATCGTAGCGAAGGTCGAGAGTGTTGAGAATACCAACGATTGGGCCAAGGGCGGTGTAATGGTTCGCGATACGCTTGACCCGGATTCCGCAAACGGCGCAATGTTTATCTCACCTGCGCAAGCGGTTGGCTTCCAGCGCCGCCTCAACACAGGCGAAGAAACCACCAAGACACAGAAAGATGGTGTTAGTACGCCCCAGTGGGTGAAGATAGAGGTTGAAGCAAGTGGGGCCGTCAGGGCCTCCTATTCAGCCGACGGCGCTGCGTGGACTGAACTTGACCGTGATGCAATCACGATGAGTACACCTATGTACATAGGTGTGGCGGTGACCAGCCGTGACGTCAATCTGACCTGCAAGGCCGTACTCTCCAATGTTCGGATCGACGGTGCCGTTGCCGGCGGATGGATGAACCAGGATATCGGAATACTCAGCAACGATCCTGAGCCGATGTACGTGGCTCTGGCCAATAGCGGCGGCACGCCTGTGGCGGTGTATCATCCCGACCCCAATGCAACACAGATGGGCACATGGACGGAATGGAACATCGACCTGAAGGAATTCGCAGATCAAGGTGTGAACCTGACCAATGTCGATAATCTTTCTATTGGACTTGGCAACAGGGCCAATCCACAGCCTGGCAGTTCAGGCAAAATGTACTTTGACGATATTAGGCTGTACCCGCTTCGGGAGCGAGAGCCGGAAGTCGATATTACAGAGGCCCTGGTCGGATACTACTCTCTCGATGAAGGGACGGGTAAGACTGCCCACGATATGTCGGGCAATGGACACGATGGAACCCTGCCGGATAGCGGCGTAACCTGGATACCATCCGGAGTCATCAACGGCGGAATCAACATTGACGGCACGACAGGCAGCGATATTAAACTGGGTACCTGGAATCCGGCTGAGGGAACGGGACAACTGACTCTGGCGTTTTGGATCAACTGGGCCCATGACGGCAACGCAAACCAGGGCCTGATCAGCAAAAGAGATGGCGGCTGGAGTATAGACTCAACGATGTTTGATTTTCGCTTGCTGAATGCCATTGATAGCTTTCGGTTTCATCATGGAGGAGGCGCCATAGTAACAGCCCCTGACGGTGTATTGACCCCGTTTATCGGGCAATGGGCACACGTGGCCGTCACCTTTGACGGAACCACAGCCAGGCTTTATCTCAACGGTGATGAGGTACAGTCCGGTGCGTTTTCTCTTGCCAATAAGACCACCGCGGAGATGAGAATAGGTTCCTACAACAGCGGCAGTCCAACCTTTAATGGCGACATGGATGAAGTCCGCATCTACAATCGGGCTCTGACGCAGGCCGATTTAGCGGGTATTTAGTTACAGTGGACACATATGAATAAATCAAGAGGATTTACATTAATAGAGCTTCTGGTGGTAATTGCTATCATCGCGCTATTGATGGCGATACTGATGCCTTCACTGCAAAGGGTAAGGAGACAGGCAAAAACAGTCTCTTGCCAGGCGCAACTTCGTCAGTGGGGCGTCATTTTCTCCGCATATACAAGCGATTGCGATGGCTATTTCATGCAGGGCTGGACAGGCACTGCCGAGTATCCGTGGGCACAGGGCAGGTGGATATGGATAAACGCACTGCGGCCGTACTACAGTGATCCTAAGATGCGTCTGTGCCCCATGGCCGCGAAATTCATTCTGGATGAGAGCGGTAACGATACCGGCGCCCGGCCGCCCTATGCTGCTTACGGTATCATCAACCGGGGAGATGAGTATGCGTATATAAACGGTGACTACACCAGCTATATGATAAATTGGTGGGTCAACAGATGTCCGCCCGGATTTAGCGTGACCTGGGGTGAGGAACGGCAATTCTGGAAAAACACGGATGTCAGAGGTGCAGGTAACATCCCTGTGTTTGGGGACGGCAGCTTCTGGCTTGCCAGACCGAACCATACGGACTCGCCACCTGACTATGATGGTCAGTGGAACTGGGCGGACGCTCCTGGGACGATGGGTATGAAGAGAATAATGGTGAACCGGCACGACGGGTTCACCAATTGGCTCTTTATGGACTGGTCCATCAGGAAGATGGGGCTTAAGCAGGCCTACACATACAAATGGAGTCGCACCTTTGACACAGGAGGTATTTGGACAGCAGCGGGTGGGCTCCGGTCCAGCGACTGGCCGCCATGGATGAGAAAGTTTAAAGAATACTACTGAACACTTCAGATTACTGCAGTGCCAGACACATAGGACGAATGGGCAATTGCGACCGATGTTGACCGCAAACGTATGACATGGAAGTCCTGGAGTTATCGCTATAATGAAAAACAAAATGTCCGCTCTGAAGCTGTTGTTGTCAGCCTGTTTATGCCTGATTTCTTCTTCCGCCGGAGCGCAAACTGTTCTGGTCGAGGCTGAGAGTTTTGCCAATCGGGGCGGCTGGGTTATCGACCAGCAGTTTATGGACCAGATGGGTTCGCCGTTCCTGATGGCCCACGGTCTGGGCGTTCCCTGCGCAGACGCGACGAAAAAAGTCGTCTTTCCCGAAACGGGCACTTGGCGCGTGTGGGTGCGCACGCGTAACTGGGTCTCGAACTGGGGCTTCGAGGAGGGGCCGGGCCAGTTTCAACTTGTCGTAAATGGCAAGACGCTGGACGCGGTGTTCGGCAAATCGGGCGGCGCGTGGCACTGGCAAGACGGAGGTTCAGTCCAGATAGAGGGCCGTAATGTCTCCCTGGGCCTGCGCGATCTGACCGGCTTCAACGGCCGGTGCGACGCCATCGTGTTCGCCAAGGACCCTGGTTTTCGGCCGCCGAACGAGTTGGAGGCCCTCGCCGCGTTTCGAAAACGTGCTCTGGGGCTGCCTGCCACTCCGCGGGACGCGGGCGAGTTCGACCTCGTTGTTGTTGGCGGCGGCGTGGCGGGGACGGCGGCGGCGGTTTCCGCCGCGCGGTTGGGTGTGAGAGTGGCGCTGATCCAGGACCGTCCGCTTTTGGGCGGCAACAGCAGTTCCGAAGTACGTGTCTCGCCGGGCGGCAATCTTAACCAGGAGCCCTATCCCGCCCTGGGCAACCTGGTGTGGGAAATCGTGCCGGTCGTATCCAAAGGCAACGCCCACGAAGCCGCAGCTTTCGAGGACGACAAGAAACAGCAAGTGGTGGACGCCGAAGACAACATCAGCCTCTTCCTCAATACCCACGCGTTTCGAGTCGAGGTCAGTGGCAACAAGATTTCGGCCGTCGTAACCAAAAACATCAAAACTGGTGAGGAACTGCGGTTCCCCGGACGATTCTTCGCCGATTGTACGGGTGACGGGACCATCGGCTACCTGGCCGGCGCGGATTGTCGCATGGGGCGCGAGGGCCGCCCGGAGACGGGTGAGTCCCTGGCGCCGGAAAAAGCGGACGCCATGACGATGGGCGCAACGGTAATGTGGCGTTCCCGGCAGTCCGCCGGCCCCACGTCCTTCCCCAAATGCCCGTGGGCCGTCCAGTTCAGCGAGCACAACGCCCGCCGCACTACCAAGGCCGAATGGTTCTGGGAGACGGGGATGAATCTCGATCAAATCGAGCAGTTCGAGCAGATCCGCGACCACGGGCTCCGCGCGGCGTTCGGCAACTGGGACTTTGTGAAGAACAAGAGCCGGGACCGGGCGGTGTTCGCCGACCGCGAATTGGAGTGGGTGGCGTATATCAGCGGCAAGCGCGAGTCGCGGCGCTTGCTGGGCGACGTCATTTTGAAGCAGCAGGATATTCTGGGCCGCAGGGAGTTTCCCGACGCGGCGGTGACGTGTACGTGGTCCATCGACCTGCACTACCCGGATCCAAAAAACACCGAGGATTTTCCAGGCGAGGAGTTCCTGTCGATCGCCGTACACGAACGTTACAAACCGGGCTATGCTATTCCCTATCGTTGTTTTTACTCTCGCAACATCGAGAATCTGTTCATGGCGGGACGCAATATCAGCGTCACCCACGTGGCGCTGGGGACCGTTCGCGTGATGCGCACCACGGGCATGATGGGAGAGGTGGTTGGTATGGCCGCGTCGATCTGCAAAGACTGCGATACAACGCCCAGAGGCGTGTATCAGGACCATCTCGAGAAACTCAAGGCGCTCATGCGAAAGGGCATCGGTGCCCCGCCCCCTCCGCCGCCTCCACCTCCACCTCCGCCCACGCCGCCCGCATGGCTTGATAAGGCGGGAAAGAACCTCGCTCGGACTGCGCGAGTGACCGTTTCGGGCAACTACGACCGGAAGACATATCCCGTCGCCAACATCAACGACGGCCGCTACAACGTCAACGATAACAGCCTTCGGTGGGTAAGCGACAATAACGCCCCGGACACGGTCGAGCTGACATGGGACACCCCACAGACGTTCAACGCCGCGCGCATCATCACCGGCCAGAGCGGCGGCGGCCGCCCTCAAACGCCTATCACTGGTTTTTCGCTTCAGTATTACGCAGAAAACCAGTGGCGGGACATTCCCGGAGCGCGCGTCGCCGCTAACACGTCGATCGACTGGGGCGGCAAATTCGACCGCATCACCGCCTCAAGGTTCCGTATCGTGGTTTACGAGACGCCCGGCGGCCTGACGCGCATCTGGGAATTCGAGGTTTATAACTTGCCGGAATTCGAGCAGACGACGGAAAAGGCGCGTCAGGCCAACTAAGGTCTTGTTTATGCCAAAGGTTTGTCACAGACTGGCTGCGACACGCCGACCCGGCGACCGGGCTCATCTCAGGAAACCAGTATTCCGAGCATTTGTGTTTTTTGCCAGTACTCATAGCCCCTCGCCTTGTGTTTGGGGGGGAGAGGGACTTTGCAATCTGTGATTTTGAAAATGCTTCTGCCATTGACGCGATTGAAACGGAGTACGCCACAGCAAAGCTGATCCACACCCTGGGCGGGCAGGCACTGAGTCTCGAATTGCTCTCGTCAGAAGAGCGGCCTATAGTGACGTTCAATCTACCGGAGCCACGCAGGAATTTATCCGCGAGACGCTCCGTGGAGATTGAAATAAGAAACAGGAATGACAAACCGGCAGTCCTGACGTTCTGGGTTCTTTCGGGAGCCGCCTGGGGCGGCCCGACGACGCTTCAAACATAGTTGTGCGACGGCCGGCAATCGCCGGACCGCAGCCGCTGGGGGTTTAGTACGTCCACGTCCAACGGAAATGAACGACCATGCGAAGGACCGTCACGCTCATCACCGACCTGCTGTTGGAGCTGCTGGCCGCGCTGAGGGTCGAAAAATATGACAACAAATGTGACAAGAAAGGAACGCAAGCATGAATATGCTCAGATTGCAGGTAGTCGCAAATCTTGCGGCTTTGTTGCTGGCATCGCTCTTCTCCTCAGACGGAATCTTCGCCGCAACGGCGGTGCCGCCCGGCTACAAGCTCGTTTGGGCGGATGAGTTTGACGGAAGAGACGTCGACGAATCGGCATGGAATTACCGGCTCGGCAGCAAGAAGTTCTCGCGCTGTTCGAAGAAGGATGTTTCCCTTGTAGATGGTGCGATGAAGATTTCGCTTGTACGTCGCGGGGATTCGTTCGGCGGCGGCGGTCTCATTACGAAACGGTCGTTCCGCAGCGGTTATTTTGAAACGAGCGTAAAGACGGATGGCGGTCCGGGCTGGCACGAGGCGTTCTGGACCTGCTGGGCGGACAGCGTCGCGACGCTGAAAGCACCGGAAATCAAGACGCCGGCCCGCATCGAAATCGATTGCTTCGAGCAGACCGGATCGCTCGACGAGCGCAGATTCTCCTACGGGGCGATTCAGTGGCATCCGCTGCACGGCGGGATCATCCGGAAAATCCATGAGACCGATGCCGATCTTTCCGCAGGATTCCACACCTACGGTTTCGAGTGCAGCGACGACTACGTGGCCTTTTTTTTCGACGGGGAGATGCTTGCCACGGCCGGTCTTCGCGGGATCGGACAGACCAAATTCCATGTTTGGTTGAGCTGCATTGCAATGGCCCCGAACGCGCAGGCCAAAAACGGCGCCGTATTATTCGACTACCTGCGCTGCTACGAGATCGATCCCGCCGCGTATCCGACGCGACGGGATGCCGTGCTTGCCGCAATGGCTGCGGTCGAGCGATCCGACATAACGCCGCGCCCTGCGGACGTCGATTACTGGGTCGAAGCGGAGGATTTTGCTGTGCCTGGTACATGGAAGAAAGAACGCGATGGCAGCGCGATCATCCTGAAGGGCAGGGAAAAAAAGGATCCCGCATTATCCGAGACGGATCTGACGGCGCGTACGGCGATAAGGATCGCGCAGGCGGGAGCCTACCGGCTCTGGGTGCGTGCGTGCGATTACGAGAAGAGTATGCCCGGCAGGCGCACCTTCACGGCTGCCGTAAACGGTATGAGCGCGGGAAAAACCTTCGGGACCCACGGCAAGGAAGGCTATGAGTGGCAGGACGGCGGAATGTTCGAACTGCCCGCGGGAGCCATTACGCTGGAATTGACCGACGTGTCGCAGTATTTCGCGCGATGCGACCGGCTTCTGCTCACCCGCGATCTTGAGTATGTGCCGAAAGGCCCCGGCGGCGCGGCGAACGCGGATCACACGGCGGCACAATGAACACGGGATTTTGCATAGCTTTCGCAGTTGGGATCGCTTTCTTACAACCTCATCGAGGCCCGCGCCGAGTCAAAGGATGTGTCCAAGGAACATCCAGAGATCGCCGATCGGCTGACCAAGATTCTATCAGCCTCGCCCCGTTTCTTGGCTTGTGCCTTTCTCTTAGCATCATTGCGACACGTTCCCACAGTTCAACGTCAGAGCCCAGATCAAGCTCACGCCACCTCTATGCCGGACGCCGCCTAGCCAGTAAGCAGGTATCCGCCAGGCCCTCATCGTATAGGCTTGGCCTGATTAGTCGGTTTCACTGGCGAGCCTCTCCCGGATGGTAGAACTCTACCTCCCAAATGCGGGCGATGTTTCCAGATGTGCCGCTGGCCACAAGACGAATACGATTCGACTGAACGGCAGGGAATGTCGAGACAAGCTCTGCTCTGGCTCTGCGTATAGTGCGCAAGCCTTCGATATCCTCCCAGCCATTCTCCTGGTAATACTGTAGTCTGAAATGATTGATGGGATCCCTCACTTGGCTGCCATCAAACCAACCACTGATGATCCGCACGGCACTAATCGTGCGCGGTTCGGGCCATGAAAACGTCACACAGGTGGGAGAATGTGACGGACTGCTTAGCCAGCGGAGACTGTTATCCTTTGTATCATAGCGGCCGTCATTGATGTTTTCTTTGGGATATTGGCTGGCGTCATAATTCGATGAGACCGTAATCTCGGCATCTCGCGCCAGATTGTCCCCAGCCATTTCGAGCCATTTGGCCGTATCTTCTCCGATCATCATCGCTTTGAGCTGAGGAAGATGGTCTTCATAGAGGCCGCGAGGGGTCGTGTGGTACTTTTTGCACAGAGAGGCAGCCATGCCCACGACTTCGCCCATCATGCCGCATGTTCGCATCACTCGCACCGCTCCAAGGGCTTCATGCGTGACACTAATGTCTCGGCCCGCCATGAACAGGTTTTCGATATTTCGAGAGTACAGGCATCGATAGGGAATCCAATAAGGTTTGGAGTAATTCGTGTAATATGCCTTGGAGATAAACTCATCGCCCGCAAAGCCCTTATCGTATGACGGATCTGGCAGGTGCAGGTCAATACTCCACGTGGCTGGGACACACCTGTCGGGATAAACAACACCATCGACGATCTCCTGCTTGGTCAGGATGACGTCTCCCAACAGGCGGCGGGACTCGCGCTTACCCGATATGTAAGCGGCCCAATTTAGCTTGTGATTGGGATACAGACGGCGGACGTTCTTCAAAGCATCCCATGCACCGTACATGGCCCTGAAGTTCAGATCCCGGATGTACTCTCCTTTCCCGAAAGGATCAAGGTAGAAACCGCTCTCCCAGAACCAGGCGCCCAGATTCTTCTCTTCGGCGGGAAACGGCTTTTCACTCAAATCAATTGCCCACGGACATCGGGGAAAAGACGTCGGCTTGCCGGTATCTATCACATTCCACAGATTGCACGGACCCATGTGCCCGTCCAGGGTAATCTCATAGTCGGCTCCCGCCAGATAGCCGATGCAGCCATCACCTGTACAATCAGCAAAGTATTTGCCGGTAAAACGTAAGCGCTCGCCCGTCACTATATGTTGGGCAACCACTCCGGTGATTGCCTTGCTTCGTGTCTCAACCCGGATCGCGCGATACTGCAGGAACAACGATATGTCCTTCTCTGCCCGGACCAGCCCCATTCTTCCTTGGTCTTCGTAGAGTTCTGCCGTATTCTCCGGGCCGTAATGAGCCCGTCGCGCCGGTTCGAGTTCTGCGACGACGTCGCCAATTCGCGGATAGGGATCAAAGTTCGTATCACCTCCCAACCAGACACGTACCTCTGAACTGTTGTTGCCGCCCAAAACCGGCCGGTCCTGGATCAGCGCCACCTTCACTCCACGTCGTGCCGCATTGAGCGATGCACACGTTCCGGCGATTCCTCCACCAACAACGACCAGATCATATTGTCCGGCCTCACTTGGCTCGTTGGGCATAGCTAATAATGTTCGCCGCCAGGTGGACATGGAAGGGTCGTTGTTTGGCGGCTTGAAGTCAAGGTCTTTCGTGAACAGGATCGCGTCACAACGTCCCTCAAATCCGGTCAGATCGTGAAGAGCCAGCGTGACGGATACGTCTTCGATATCTGCCGTACCGCCATTCTGCCAATGCCATTCGGCTCCTTCGGTGCCAAAGGTCGTCTCGAGCTTTCGGCCCGCCACACTTACCTGAAACCGTCCTGGAGAGCCGAGAGCACCCCAGGGAGCCACCCAGTCTCGGGTCCTTACCCATACTCTGTATGTACCCGCCTCTGGGAATGTAACCTCGGTGGTCGCGTCGGCTACCGAAATCCCCAAACCATGGGCTAAAAGAAAGGGTGAACCCATCTGGTCCATGAACTGTTGATCGAGCACCCATCCGCCCAGGCTGTCAAAGCTCTCAGCCTCGACAAGTACGCCGGCCGTAGAGGCCGAACACGATACGACTGATGTCAACAACACGACAAGGCACAACCACATGAGAATAAGCAGATATCGCATTTGAGTCCACCTCGAAAGTAGAGCCTCTTGTTCTGTTGTTGAACCATCCTGACGCACAAAACGCAGGACAGCACAACGCTTTGCAGACCATGTAAGGTTTCACGTGTTCCTTTTCTCAGTTACTTGTACAGTATATCAGACACATTTGGAGATGCAAATTATAGTACTCCTTTTGGCGCCTGTTGGTTACGTATTGACATTGGCCAAGTTCACACCCTGGTCGGCAAAGATCTGCAAATCGATTACCCACTCTGCTTCGCTGCAACCGGCGTTGGCGCGATTGCTGCGGCAGTTTCGCCATTGTTTTGGCCGCGACAAGACCTTCGCGTATTTGGAAAAGTATATCCTGGGCCTCCTCTCGGATGTGAAACGCAAATCGATCGAGCCCATCGCCTTGGCCGCCGGGGTGGCGGTGCGCACCCTGCAGGAATTCCTGGCGTTCTTTCGTTGGGATGAGGACCGCGCGGGCCACCAGTTGATTCGGCTGGTGGCCCATGAACACAGCAGCCGAGAAGCCATCGGTGTCCCTACCGCGACCACTTCTTCGGCAATACTCCGGGTCGATTTGTCTGTCCAGCACAGCGCGATCATGGGATCGCCAGGGCCCGAACGGTCAGGCAATTGTAAAAGTTATTATGACGCGCCCTCTAATGTTGGACGTTTGGCCAGAGGCGCGGGCTGGAACGACAGAAACAGGACATCATGAGAGGCAATCTGAACCAGTTGGCTCTGGGCCTCACTGAGCATCATCGATTGGCTATTCCAGACATCCTGAACAGCCACCGCAGGACTGGATGAGAGTCCCAAGAAGGTCGGGGTGACAGTGACGCCTTGCGTGTTACCACTTCGGTTGAACACGCCCACCCAGCCCGTATCGCTGTGGCCCTTCTTCAGGGCCCGCCAGACCTCCACGCCATCGCATTCGAACAGGAGTTCGCCCATGACGCCGTTCTGATTGCAGGCGAGCATCTCGCGATTCGTGATCAGGCCCAGGGAATGGGCATCCAGGCTCGGCAGGTCCCCCCCCATCATGAGGGGCGATGCAGCCAAGGCCCGCAGCGTTATAAAGGTACGCTTCTGGGCCTCCCTGAGCTGGCACCAGCGGTGTACGCCCTTGCCGGCCAGGGCGATATCCCCTTTACTCATGACACCCTGATCCTTGCCGTTGGGAGACATCAACTGAAGCTGGCCAAAGGGGATCATGTCCATGTCGATCCAAAAACCCGGTTGCCCGTTGCCCTGCCACTTATGCCAAGCCGTGAAACATTGGTCAATGCCCTCCTGCTCGTCCCAGATGTCCTCGGTCACGCGCAGCATATTGGCCATACGGAACGACGCAATGGCATTGGGATCCACAGTTCCCCCTGGTGAAAGGCTTAAGGTAATGGGCTTATTGCATTTCCGGATGGCCTGGGCCACGGCCTCGACTTCTGCGGGATAGGGCACGATGTCATCGTACTTGATGAAGTCCACGCCCAAATCGGCGACATGTTGAATCAGTCCATCGTACCATGCCTGCCCCCCGGGCTTGGTCATGTCCACGCCGTAACAGTATTTACACCACGTGCAGTTGGATTGGGGATCGGTACTGGCCACATCCCGCGCCGTGTAGGTGGTCCCCTTAATCGGTAGGTTCAATTCATAGGCCTTGCGCGGAATCCCGCGCATCAGATGGACACCGAATTTGAGGCCCAATTCGTGACATCGATCTGCAATGGGCCTGAGGTCGTGGGGAAAGTAAACCTGCGACGGTAGGAAGTGTCCATACTCGTTGAGATTCACGTCGTGGGCGTGTTTTTCTGCGGGATACAGGGTGCCCGGTTGCAGTGTATATTCTCCGAACCAACCGTTATCCACCACAAAGTACTCGTAGCCAAAGGGCTTCAGTTTTTCGGCCATGGCCTCGACATTGGCCAAGGCCGCCTTTTCATGGAGATAGACACCGTAACTGTCAAAGCTGTTCCACCCCATGGGGGGCGTGGGCGCCAGTGCGGCTTGAGGATTGGCTCCTGTGCTATAAGGCAACATCAAACCAATCAATAGGGTGACAGCGATAGCGGATTTCATTTTAAGACTCGTCATTAAGTTTTCTTCCTTTGGGCTTAGTGTAGTGCTTCATATGTCTTTCTCGACCTTGTTTTTCTTCCGCATATCCTTTGGGAGGTTGTCAACGATCGGAGTGAGCATGTTCTTTTGTGCCTTTACCAAGATAGTGAGGTTGGAGATCAACTCCGATACACGCACTCAAGCCGGGTCGATTCCAAGTTTCGCGGCATCGATGTCCACCTGTATCCCCTCCTTGCCCTCCGGTGCATACAGGGTGATTACACATATTAGTTTTGACATTTTCATTTTGTTAGTCTTTTCCATTATTACCACTCCAGCTTAACAACATCCAGCAATGCGGTTGTCTGGTCGCCCGGAATAGTGAAGGTAAGCGATTTGTCCTTAAACTCATAACCAAGTGTGCTGCCGGTTGCCAGGATTGAAACTGCGGAAGGTTCTTTGCTCACATTGCTGACAGTGACGATCTTATCCTTCGGTTTGTAGTCATAATTGCCCATGGAACCGTTGTCAGGGGCCAGGAACTCGCCCTCTTCATCCTGTGGCCAGGCGAAGAGATACCAGGTCTTGCCGTTGTCTTTGGTCGTAACCGGGACATTGACCTGTTCGGGCCAGGGACCGCCTTGGGCTCCGACGAGTGCTTCCCTGTTCTTGTCCATCCAGCCGCCCAGCACTTCGCAGAGACCATAGAAATAGTCGGGCATGGTACCGTCGGGGAAAGGTCCGATGTCGGCCAGGCTGTAGCCGTCCCAGGAGCGGCATTTGGCCAAATTGGCCAGGACCTTGACCGCGGGGGTCCCTCGGCCGGTGTCCGGGCCCTTTCCGCCGGCAAACCAGCCGCCGCGCATGCACCAGCAAAACTCCCATGGACCCGATGGACGCAGAGTCGGAAAATGATTCTCAGCCGTGCCAAGATCGCCGAACTTCGGCTCTTCACCCCAGTTGTTGTAACGCGGATTGAGGAGAATCTCAGGTTGATGCCTCAGCAGCAGAGCTTTGGCCTCATCGTGATGAAAATCAAGGCCTACTCTAGGCCAGTTAAAACCATCAAACCAGGCATAGTCGACCTTCCCGTAACGTGTCAACAATTCTTCCATGCAGGGAAATACGTCTTGTTCAAGCCACTTATCCAGAATTGGTTGAAGCTCTTCTTTTGTCATGTCTACAAACGTTCCACCACGTTGCCATTCGTCCTTTAATTTTGGGAAATTGCGGTATGGGAACTCTTCTGAATTCCACATCCAGTTGATCGGTGAAAAATAAAACCCCACAGCGAGATCGTTCTTGCGGCAGGCCTTGACCCACGGATCCAGGAGGTCCCGGCCACCCAGGTATTGCTTGACACCCCAGCCGCCGACTTCCTCGGTTTTTGAGGGCCAGAGCATGAACCCTGCATGATGACGGGTGGTGAGTACTGAATATGCGAAACCACCTCTCCTGGCAGCCGCCATCCATTTGTCCGGGTCATAGTCCTTGGCCGTGAACGTCTTGGGCCATTCGGCAACCAGCTTGTCGTGAGCTGCCTTGCCGCCCAACAGAGCCCAGCCATTCAGGCCCCAATGAATGAAGAGCCCCATGCCTGTTCCATCTTTCATCCACGACGGGACCGGGCGGACTTCGGCAGGTTTGACAGGGAGGCCGTCATAGCGCAGGCGAGCGAGCTCTTCCCCGTTGTAGAATCCGCCCATGAGTATTTTTACCCATTTGAGTTCGAGCGGATGGTCAGCATCCTTGGTTATTTTTATATAACGGCCCGGCTTGTTGATGGATATGTTCCAACCGTAGGCCTCGCCCTCAGTAATCCATGTCGCGTCACTTTCCCAGGTCTTCTTGTCTTTGCTGATGGAGATTTTCAGACCAACCTGATTTGTCTGGTTGCCGCGGTTTTTGATGACTACTGAGGTTATCTTGTCCTCGGTACCAAGGTCAATAATGACACCCACATCTTTTCCTGGCGCAATACTGATGGCATAGGCATCTTCTTTTTGGTTACTGTAGAACTCGCCGGCTGCGGTTAGAAAACCGGGCAGCGGTTCCTTCTTGCTTTCGCCAATGATTTCATAACTGGCATACTTGGATAGCCAGGCACGTTTGATCGATGCCGATGCGGGAATCGTACTTGCAAAGATCAGTGCGAGTAGTAGTGTGTATTGTGCCTTAAACATGTTATTACCTTCTTTCTTAACAAGTGTCTTCTATCTTGTCTTTCCGCGGACAGCCGCAGAGATACCAGGTCTTGTCTCTTGTTGTCACAAGCAGATTGCTCTTTTTCCGGCCAGGGGCTCCCGTTTAAATATTCAATGGCTTCGCGACCGTGCTTCATCCAACCCGTCAGTTCTTTGCATATGGTGTAGTAGCCCAGTCGATTTGCTTTTTGTTAATATCATGTTACCTATTAACTAAATAAGGCACGGGACCTTTCCAGGTTTCAACTTTTTCGGTAGCGTTCTTCATCGGGTTCTTTTCCAGGTATTCTTTGCCGTCGACGATGAATTTGAAGTCCTTATTTGCTCCCACAAGGTAGAAGTGGGGAAACCCATTTTGGGGGGAGAAATCCTTGATTGATTTAAAGGTTCTTCCATTAACCTTGAAAGTATCGAAAGTTACATCGCTAATTGTAGCTGTAGGCCCGGCGAAGAATCCGTCTTCTGACTCGCATTTTCCGTTAAACTCAATATTCTTGAACAGGACATTGCTCATCAAACTAGGTTTGTCTGCATCAGGACGAATTTGCACCATTGGCCATTCTTCTGTCGTTTTTCGGTGAGTATCAGCACATTTCCCTATTACAGGCCAATCTCCGATATCAAAGGCAAAGAAGTGATCTAAATCAGTATTGATTCGCCAGTTTTCAAACCGAAAGTCGCCATAATCGCAGTTTACACCTTCAACCGTAATCAATCCGCGGCCATGCCAACTAGAGATACCTTTGTCACTCCAGATTATATCGATATCCTCAATGAGAATATTTCTGGCGACCTTTACGTGTTTGTGTGTCATATTGCGAACAATGAATACTCCTCCACCGCTGACCTGTCGCCATATAACACAATTACGTATCGTGGTATTACCATCATACACTTTAAACACATCATCGTCCACTTTGGTGAAACAGTTTTCTGTGAGACTGCCAGTCGTACAATTGAATCCATCTGCATTTGTTGCATAACCCAGAAGTTTCACATTATCATAATGATTGTTGGTGGTGAAAATGCGCACTAAGAAGCCTCGCATATTAATCAGTATAAGCCCTTCCATGTAAGTGCGCTCTCCGCTGTGCGCATAGAGCATGTTCTGATTGTACTTTTTCTCAACCATAGGGTTCATGTAGTGTTCTTTTGGTGTTAAAGAAGTAACTGGGGGGAAACTGTTTGCCTCCTTGGGCCATAAGAGTCTCGGGCTGCCTCGGTCTATAATACCCCTGCCTCGTAAACTTAAATCAGAAATTGGTCTTTGACCGCTTGTTGTAAAATTAAACACACCAAAAACAACAGCTCCCGCGGGGATATAAAGAGACGCCTTTTTCAATCTGAACTTATTTTCTACCGTCCCGACAAAGTGCAATCCCGGAGTAAAATATAGGATGGAGGGCTGATCGTCAGGTATCTGCATAGCACGCTCAAAAATCGCTTTGTAATTGGTTCCCGGATTTACTTCAATCACTCCTGGACCTCCAAGCTTGGGAGTATCCTTTTCCGGTGGATTGGCGAAGATGAAGAGAGGCTGGCGACGTGCATCCATAAGTCGAACCCAGTATTGCCCCGGCCTGGTAAGCGTAAATTGTAAGGTTTGAGCGTCGATTCTCTTTGCTTTAACATTGTCAGATAGTGGACGAATCTCAAAAAGCCCCTTCTCCTGATATAGCCTGTTCTGTCCTTCCAGTAAACTTACCCTAACCTCCAACGAGCCCGAAAAATCAACATTTGCCCAGTTGTCAGCAATGGTCATATCTGCGGACCTGCCTTGGGGAGTTCCCTGATGGTAGTATACAAAAACCTGCTGCCAGGCATCTTCACCGGCACCTGCAGGGCGTACCCACACATTATAATAAGCTCCATAATAATAACTGCGAACATCAGCAGGAACATAAGGTGTCCAGACCTTATTTTCACCGAACTGCGAATATTCCTTAAGCTTACTGGCTTCCGCCATCCTTTTGTTGGAGTTTATCATATTCCAATCTTGATCTTTTGACGTAAGGGCTGTGACAAAGATAAGCAAGATGATCAGCGATTTACTTAAGTAAGTTATTCTGGATTGTTGAATTGTATTAT
Source organism: Sedimentisphaerales bacterium (assembly GCA_035529475.1). GTDB lineage: Bacteria > Planctomycetota > Phycisphaerae > Sedimentisphaerales > Anaerobacaceae. The sequence continues at coordinate 19,533 of DATKWR010000408.1, forward strand.
TCATAATATTTTACTCTTACGTTGTTATAATATTCCCGGTAATTATCTTAGTCTTTGCATATTGAGAAGGAATTATCTGCAGAGCTGGTATTCATTTTCATATTATTTTCCTTTTTCCAAGTTCGTCAAAACGGTTGTTTTGCCCCAAATGAATAATCTATATTCTCTTTTTGCCATTTACTTTCCAAGCGTTCTTGAATCTGCAATTTCAGGTTGTCGGTCCTGAAGGGCAAGGTGGGCAGGCCGCTCATATTGTACAGGTTGGCTTTTGGGAAACCTGTCCAGGCGTAACGGACGCCGACCGGCTTTTCTATCTCATCGCTCCAGACCTCGATAGTGTCCCTGTTGATGATCTTCGCCCTGGCTGGTACGACCTTGTGTCCGGGAATCGGGCTGTTCTTGTCCGCCTTATCCTCTTCAAAGATCGCAAAACCAACGAGTTCTTCGTCTTTCGGGCCCTTCACCTCTACAGTCCACTCCTGGCTGGGACCGCTTCTTGCCGGCACATCAGTCTCCTCGAGCGTCATCTTGGCAGTTGTCAGCCCTTTCGCTACATGGTCGAAGGTGATTGTTACTTTATTGCCCTCTATCCTGTGTGATTTGTAGATCGGGCCGGAATAGACGATGTCCTTACCGTAATCTTTAGCCAGTGCCCAGAGTGCGAGGCGTTCACCGACCGGTTCCTTGTTCCAGGCATGCACATCAGCAGTCTCGCCGATATCGATCAGGTTGACGATACCCGCGTTGGGTACCATGTTCATGGCCGCAGCCTGGCCTTCACGCACTTCCGCCCAACCATTGGCCACCAGCACCTTTGGATTGTAGCTGCCGTTGGCGGCCAACTGACAGGAGTAGAACGAAAAATCGCCAATGCCCCAATGCCTGCGCCAACAGTCAATCATCGCCTTGTGCTTGTAGCGATACCACCAACCGTCGCCTACATTGTTTTCACCCTGGTACCAGATGACGCCCTTGATGTCAAAGGGCATCAGGGGCTTGATCATGCCGTAGAACATGGCTGTCGGCGTATTACGCACGTGCGGGACGGGGATGTAAACAGGTCTTGCTGGCGGCTGCGCTTTCGCTTCTGCATCTTTGCTGAGCGTGTTGTAGGCATCTTGCTTCTTTTTGAACTCAAGGTAGAGGGTCCTGTTCCTTCTGTTGTTTTCAGGGGTGTTATTTTCGGCGAAGTTTTTCATTATTTCAAGGAATGAAGTAAAGTCAGGATCTTTTTTCAATGTCTCCAGGTCCGTATAAGCCTGGAGTTGCGCCCCGCCGAAAGCGGAGACGATCACGCCTATGGGAACATTGAGTTCTTCCCGCAGTTTAAGAGCGAAATAGTAGGGGACACAGGAGAACCGCTTTACCGTATCGGGAGTGGCGACTTGCCATGAAATGGGGCAGTCGTCGACCGGCTCCAGCTTACCCGTGAGGTTTACCGAAGCGTACCGAATGAGCGGCTTGTCGCCTGTGTCGATGACTTTCTCCTTGTTCTTTACTCTGCAGCTAAAGTTCCAGGTCATGTTCGATTGTCCGGAACAGAGCCACACTTCCCCGACCAGAACATCCTTAACTTCGACTTTGTCAGCTCCAGATCTAACCCGTACAGAGCGGGACTCTGCAGAGGCCATCATCGGATCCAGATAAACCATCCACTTGTCTTTTTCGTCGGCCTTAGTGGTTTTCTTCTGGCCCGCGAATTCGACGGTAACCGTCTTCCCCGCCTCAGCCCATCCCCAGATGGCGACTTTCGCGCCTCGCTGTAAAACCATGCTGTCCGAGATGATGTTTGGCAGTTTGACTTCAGCGATAGCTGATGTCGCCAGGTTGATTAGAATGATCGCAGTTACGATTCTCTCGAGCATATTCTCCACCTTATAGAGTCTGTGCTAACTTTACAGACCATGCTGTGCCATGCTCTCCCTTCAAGAACGGCGGTAACAGCACCGAAAACAGCATCATGCCACGAGCAAGAACCACAAGACCCCGTTTTGATGCGCCCGAGGAGAGGCCCTGAAACGCTATCGTCTTGTCTCCTTCTGCCCGTCACGGTTTCTGACAATCTTCCCTGCCGAGGATCCTTCTGCAATGTTAGCACAGACTCACCTTATATTGGTTTTCCGTTTAAATCATATATTCTTCACTCGTTTCATTGCGAACATACAACACATTCATTTTGCAGTCCCGTAACAAGCAACCGTTCCATTCTCTAGTGCCACAAATACCTGGCCATTGGCTGCAGCCAGGCCGTCAAATACCGGCTGGGCTTCCAAGCTATACTCGGACAGGGGCTTCCCGTCGTTACGCGAGATCGCGAGCAGACGTCCGCCTTGCTCGCCCCGGTAGGCGGCGGTCTCGTTCTGCAGCCACTTCTGGTATGCTGCCGCATCATAAAAACCCGACCACTTGGTCAATGCTTCATAATTGGGCGGGCCGGCGATCAGCAGGATATTGGCCACCAGGGCCATGGCCCTGGCCTTGACCACCGGCTTGGCTGTCCAGATCGTCTCGACAACCGACTGATCGTAGGTGAGAGCCTTCTGGCCATCCTTTGTGCGTTTCTGCACGGTGGCTTTCGAGTCGGCCGGCGACGCGAAGAGCTGAAAATGCTTGTTCTTGTCGCCTATCGCGCCGATGTGTGAACCATCCGTACTGTATACATCGCGGCCGTATCCATAGACGTATTTCTCGTCTTTCACAAGGATATGTCCCGTCGGTTGTCCATAGGTCGCACGGACCCAGCCGCCGAAGGTGCCGCCGACTTTACTACCATAGCTCCAACAGGAGCGATGGAACCAGCTGTCATCGAGAAAGCCGTATCCCGGGAAAATCCTGTTCTTTTTCCCGCTGGCCACGGCCAGGTCTTTATCGAGCATGATGTCGCCCATGAAGAGATTCGTACTATCGCTGGACATGATCTGCGCCCTGCCTTCAGCAACGCCGTCTTTGGCCTTTGCGGTGCGGCCGCTTGCGGGAGAACTGGCGTCGATCGTGTTCTCGGCCACCACTCTGCCGGTCACGCAATCGAGCTTATAAAGGAAGATTCCGCCGTCAAGATGGGTGTTCCTGCCTGCCGCAACATAGATAGACCCGTCTTCCACGAGCACACTGCCATGCACCGGCCAGGCGGATTCAACCTGATTGTAGCTGATGACACTCCGGATTCTTGGCGCCGCCTGAAACTTCCACGCCATCTCGCCATCTTCGGCCCGCAGGCAGTAGACAAAACCGTCGTTGGAACCGAAGAAAAGAGCTCCACCGACGATGGCCGGCGGAGAATCGATCCTGCTGCCTGCAACGAATGACCAGGCGATTGTGCCGTCATTGCGGTTGATGGCAAACAGGGTGTGTTGGTCAACAGCACAAACATACACCTTGTCGCCGGCCACGGTAATGGATGAAAGCTTGCTGGCTGCGGCGTCGCCGTCAGGCGAAGACGGGCCTCCAAAATCGGCTTTCCAACGGCTCGAGAGTTGCGGGGCGATCTCGGCCGACAAGGACCCGGTGCGCCCATTATCGCCTCTGAACGCAGGCCAACCCGGGCCGGGCATCTTCTTTTCGAGTTCTGCCTTGAGTGTTGCGTAGGCCGGCCCCTTGAAGAGTCGCTCGGCGACGGGAAGGGGACGGATCGGTTCAGGATTCTTTGAGCCGGACAAGGCACAGAAGCCGTGGAGCATGACCTCGCTATGGCAACTGCAGGGATTGGGTGGCAGATAAAGAATACCGTTTGCTGGCAGCACGCCATAGCTGCACCCGCCCCGTATCCAACTGTTGGGTGTCGCCTTGCCGGTTTCCAGGTCAATGAACTCGACACCCTGTCGGCCAGTGAGCAGGTAATCTGCCGTTCCCTTGTTGCGATAGCAGTAGTGGTGGCCTTTGGTGACCTCGTAGAATTCGAAGTCCGAAGGCCTCTCTTTGATGACCTTTCCGCTGAGCGGATCCCGCGCCTGGGTCAGGCCGTTTTGCTTTTCACCCGTTTTCTTGTTCGCCGGGATGGTCAGTTCTCCCGTCCATATTGCGCCCTGGGCGAACAGGACATCCCTGTCATGGTGGGGCGCATTCCACAAGAGCCGCCCGTCCTTGACGGAGTAAGCGTCCAGCTTGCCGGATCCTGCGCAAAGCACCACCTCTTCGAGCACGACGAGAATCGGTGTCTCAGGGCGTTTAGATTCGGAAGAATCCGTCTTTACGCGCCAGTTAACGGTTCCTGTCTGGGCATCGATGCAAAGCAGTCCTTTGCTATTATGCAGGAATACCCGGCCGTTGCGGATGGCAGCCGAGGTGAAGGCAAGGTCCATGGTGTCTTCATTGTGCATGGCCCAGAGTAGCTTGCCTGAGCCGGCATTGAAAACCTTCACCCATCTGTTTTCGGGTGGGGGGATGGCCTGTCGCTGCAGCCGGGACTTGAACAGGCTGCTTTTGAGTCTTTCATCTTCGTAACTTCCGCCGGTGATCAGGATGATCCCGCCGGAACAAAGGATTTCAACGGCATTGGTTGTTCCCTCGAAAGCGAAAAGGCGTTCGCCGGTGGCGGCATCCAGCGCACTGACCGGCTCACCGTACCCGAGCGTAACATACAGGCGGTCGTCAATCGCAACCATTCTCCTGGGAAGCTCTGGCGGCTTATTGCGGAAATCCCGCAACTGTCCCTCCCACGGGCCCATCCGCTTCTTCCAGAGCAAGACCCCGTTGAAGGCGTCCCGCGCCACCAGAAACCATTCGGAATCCAGGGCGACGCTGTATCTTGGCCCTTCATCGACAATATAGAAAACGCGGCCCCCCGATGAAACCATGCAGCTGGTTGATGCGAGCCCTTCGTGCGATCTGGCCCACATCGGGCCGCAGTCCCATTGCAGGTAACGAGACGGCGCTACAACCGTATCACTCGACACCGCGTTATTGTCGGCGGAATGGAGGAAGTGGGTCCACTCGTCAATCTCCGGCGGCACGGGCTTCGTGTACTTCGTCCACTCACCTGAAACCTGAGACCTGAAACCTGAAACCGGAGTTTTGCTGCCCTTCGGGCAGAGAAGTACACCCCTGGGGGCAAGGGAACGAAAGGCCTCGTCCCCTGACACCTGACACCTGACATCTGAAACCACGATCAGGTTCACGAGGTTGTCCGCATACGGCAGCGTCTTCCCGTTCCACACGTCAGCCGAAACTTGCCCGTAGCGCTTCTTCGCTTTGATATGTTTTCGGGCTGTTTCGACTTTCGCGGGATCTGTGTCGAGGGCCTGGATCAGGAAAGTTTCGCCGTCAGACTCCATTAATTCGTCCAGGGTCAACTGCCCTGAGCCTGTCTGTCCCGAGCTTGTCGATGTGATGGAAGGGCCGCAGCCGAGAATGACAACCAGGCCGCCTTTGATGCCGGACGCTTTCTGGATGTCATCCGCAGTCCCGGCGAGAGCACAGGAAGCCAGCAAGACCAGACAGATGGAAGCTGGAAAAGTGAATGTTGATTTGTTCATTTACCTTGCTCCATTTTGAACTGTTTCGCAAAGAAGATGGTCATCGCCCCGAAACGATTGTCCGATTGGGCTGGCTTGATGTCGTTTTTTGAGCTGCCGTAGAGTTCCACATACACCCCAAGCTCATCGGCCATGGCCTTCATCATCTGGGCGTAGGCGGGGTTATGGATCTTATCATCCCTGGTAGAGCCCGCCAAAAGCCAGAGTGGGTGGCTGTCCTTGGTCATGGTCGGAATTATTTTTTCCGTGACCTCTTTCCATGGCTGGTTGTAAGCGGCCAAGGCCTCGATCTTTGTGGACTGGCGTGCGACAGGGTCTTCGCTTTTTGCATCGGCGGCGTCCGGGGCAAAAGTGATCCACTCTGAAAGGATGCTGCCGGCAGAGCTGCCGCAGAGACCTACCCGGCTCGGGTCGATGTTCCATTCCTTGGCTTTTGAACGCACCAACTGGACCACGCGTTTGCCGCTGGCAAGGATTTCTGCCCCGGTGATCTGCTTGCCTTTGGATTCGGTTTTGTTGAACGGGTAGTTGGCAGCGACAACGGATACCCCTTTGTCGGTAAAGCAGCTTGCGCTCTTCCCGATTTGTCCTTTATCGCCCACCCGGAACCCGCCGCCGTGGAAGTAGATTGCTACCGGCGCGGGCTTGTCGGACTTGGCCTGGCAGAAATCGAGCACATTTCGCACACGCTCACCGTAGCGAACATTTTTTTGTGTTGGCTCTTTCGGGCTGTTAGTGTTAGCGGCGTAGGTGGTGACGGTGATCAGTACACTCATCAGGCTGATTGCGATAGCGTTTATAAGTGTTCTCATCGTTTTTCCCCTAGCCACATCAATCAGCTCCGTTGTCCTTGCCCTGACGTCTGATCTTTCCTGTTCGGATCTGCTCCAGGTCATTGACCATTCCTTTTTTGGCTTCTTGCCACCACTTATCCTGGGCCTTTGTCAATTCCTCAACCACTTCCGGGTGCTGTGCCGCCACGTCGGTCAATTCGCCGCGGTCATCGGCGTATGCGTAGAGTTTACGAACGCCTTTTTCCCAGGTAAGCCGATAGCGGCTGGTAAGAACCGAGGCGCCCTTGAACTGGGACTGCTCCATCAGATCACTCGACTCCCATCGTCCCACATGCGTAAAGAGCATTCTGTCGGAAGGCACTTTCGTTGATTTCCCGAGGACATTGGGCAGCAGGCTATAGCCCTGCAGTTCCGGGTCACTGAGTTTCACGCCGGCGATCTCGGCAAAGGTCGGCAGGATATCCAGGGCGCTGGTCAAGGTGTTGTCAGTGCTGTTCGGCTTTGTCACTCCGGGCCAACGCAGTATGAAGGGCACGCAGGTTGAACCGCGCCACTGCTGACCTTTTCCGCCGCGGAAACCGGCGTTGAAGAGACCGCCCTCCTTCAGGAAGCCGTCATGGTCGTGGCCGGCCCCCGGGGCGCCGGCAATGGCATGCCCGTTGTCCGTCATGAAAATCAAAATCGTTTCACGCTTTGATTTCTGACGGCCCAGCCAGGCCATCAACTTGCCCACATTCTCATCGGCGGCCGAGACCATCGCATAGTAGACCTGTTGGTTCTTGGTGAGACCTGAGCCGGCATAGAGATCAATAAAGCGCTGGGGCGCCGCCAGGGGCACATGCGGAATGCTTGTGGCCAGATACATGAAGTAGGGTTTGTCCTTGTCACAGGACTCCATCCATTTCATGCCCTGCTCGAAAAGGACGTCAGCACAGTAGCCTTTATGTTGTTTGATCTCTCCGTTATGGTTCAGCTTGGGGTCAAATCGTCCCAGCTGATTGTAAGTGTAGATGGCGGTATCAAACCCCCGATCATACGGGGCGAGCGATTTTCCGGTCAGACCGGTTTTCTCGGAAGCCAGATGCCACTTTCCAAACATACCGGTCTGGTAGCCGCCGCGTTTCATGATCTGCGGCAGGATCTCAATATCGTCGCGCAGGTTTTCCCGTCCAAGAATGGTGTGGGTAACACCCACAAAGAATTCGTGTTTTCCGCTCATCAACTCCGCCCGGGAGGGGGAACAGGAGGGTGCCACATGGTAATTGGTGAACCGGAGGCTCTGTTCGGCCAGGCGGTCGATATTCGGCGTCTTGATCAGCTTGTTGCCGCTTTGTCCGAGTTCCCCCCAGGCATTGTCATCGGTCAGGACCAGGATGATGTTCGGTTTCAGCGGTTTCTCTTCGGCGGCAAAAGCGCCGGCCAGTCCCATCAACAGGGTTATTATCGTAATGGTGATTCTCATGCCACTGGTTTCCTTATTCAGCAGGTTTGAGCGTAATCGTCCAGAGCGCCATCATGGGTGTTCTGCTATCTTTCTTGTCAATCTCGCGGCTTGGCTTGAAGGGCGTCGCGTCGTAGATGTTCCAGTTGCTGACGCTCGAATGGTACATGGCAAACCCGTCATGGTGCTTGGCGGTGATGACGATGTACTTCATGCCGGCGTCCTTCATGACCTTCACCCACTGGTCGGCGTTGAACTTCTGCGGATTGAACTGTTTAGCGAACTCCCGGTACTCGGCCACCGGAATCTGGCCCTTATTCATGATCCATTCACCAACTCCCGGCACCTGTTTCCCCTTGTAGATGCCGCCCGGGACCGAAGATACATTCCAGTGGATGAACATGCCGAACTTGGCATCGCGCCACCATTCCATGCGCGCATCACGGGTTGCGTTGCGCTGCGCGACCACGGCTTGCGCCTCCGCATCCAGGTTATCGGCCGCCAGCGTGCTGCCGGCGATCAGAAAACTCATCATACTTACTGCAATGCGTTTCATGTTCTTCGCTCCTCTATTACGGGTCCTGTACGTCATGTCGGACTTATGGGGCCTGGCTCTTCTCTTGTCTTGACGCCTCTTACCACTCCACCTTCACCACATCCACCAGCTTCGTCGTCTGTTCCGCCGGTACAGTGATCGTCAGTGTCCTGTCTCTATACTCAACGTTCAACGCGTCGCCGTTGTGGAGCAGGGTGGCCTTTTGGGGTTTGTTGACGTCTGTGACGATGATCGTCTTTGCCTTGGGATTGTACACGTACTTAAGCGGGTTCTGGTACTTCTCCTTGTCCGTGACATCCTTCTCGTCGTACGTGTGTTGATCGGTCTGTGGCCAGCCGAAGAGATACCATGTCTTTCCGTTGTTCCTTGTAGTAACCGGCACATTGCTCTGCTCGGGCCAGGGACCGCCGTTGATGTCCTCAACGGCTTCGCGGCTGTGCTTCATCCAGCCGGTCAGTTCCTCGCAGAGGCCGTAGTAGTATGACGGCATGGTGCCGTCCGGGAAGGGGCCGATATTCGGCAGGTAATTGCCGCCCCAGGACCGGCATTTGGCGAGATCGGAGAGAACCCAGACGGTCGGTCTGCCGGCCTGCGGGTTATCCGCGTTATTGCAGCCCCAGCCGCCGCGGATGGAAACACAGAATTCCCAGGGGTCGCTGGGGCGTGCTTCAGGAAAGTGGTTTTCAAAGCCCTTGTACTGGCCGATATCGGAGTAGCCGCCCCAGATGTTGTAGCGCGGATTGATCACGATGTCCGGCTGATGTTTTCGGATCAACGCTTCCATTTCATCGCCCTTGATATCCAACCCCTTTCCGCTCCGCTCTTGCGAGGCGGGCCAGGCAAAACCGTCGAACCACATCAGATCGACGGTTCCATAACGGCTCATGAGCTCATCGATCACGACGAAGACATTCTCTTTCAGGTAGCGGTCCATCACGGCCTGCACCTTTTCCTGCGTCCATTCCGGCGGTTTCACGTACCCGGACTTGGCCTCAAAGTTCTTGCTCGTGTAAGGGAATCCGCGGTAGGGCCACCAGTCGGGATTATAAGTCCAGTCAGAGGGGATACAGTAGAATCCGACTTTGACATCATGCTTACGGCATGCCTCAACGTACGGCTTGAGCAGGTCGCGGCCGCCCATGTGGCTGCCCGTGCCCCAGCCGCCGGTAAAGTTTACAGCGCTCGGCCAGAGTGTATAGCCGCTGCAGTGACGCGTGGTCAGCACCGCATAGTCAAAACCGGCGTCTTTCGCGGGCGCCATCCATTTGTCAGGATCATAATTCTGCGGATTGAACAGTTTGCCGAGCACATCTCTGTACTTATCCTGCGGCCAGAGGAGTTCGCCGTTGTGCGTAATTGCACGGTTTTTCCAGACACACCACCCTACCCCACTCGCGTACTTGGCGCTGGCCGGTGTAAAGTGCATGAAGAGGCCCAGCCCCGTACCCCGATTAAACCAAGTGGGAAGGGGTTTGCTGGATCGTACCCAGTTCCCCTTCACCCCTTCGTAGCGTAGACGGTAAAGTTCCTGCTCATTATAGGGGTTCGTCCGGTTGTAGGCCTTGACCCATTTCAGTTCAAACGGTTTGTCCGCAGCCCGGCCTCCGCGATCAAGCTTGAGATAGCGGGCTTTTGTGCCCTCGGGCAGTTCGGCGTCCCACGCATAGCCGGCCTCGTCGGCCGTCCACATTGTTTTCCAGGTCTTGGCATCGCTGCTGATCGAGAGCGTCAACTCCGCCTGATTGGCTGAGTTGGAACGGTTCCGGACGATGACACTGCGCACCAGTTGTTCGTTGCCAAGATCAATGGTGACACCGGCATCCGCAGAGGGTTGGAGGCTTAGAGCATAGGCGTCGTCTTTACCGGCGTTGTAGTACTTGTTGTCCAGCGTGGTAAAGCTGATCATACTTTTTTCAGCCTCTTCACCAATAATGGCGAATTTTGCGTCTTTTGATATCCAGCCCAAATCACCTTCGTCGGCACATGCGCCTGATGCGCAGATCAGCAGTGTTGAGACAAAAATCGTCATCTTGTTCATAAACGTTTTCCTTTTAGTACTATCAATGACTGCATCCAATCAACAGGGCCATAATGTAACGGTGATTCTCATTTGTCGCCTCATTCGCTGCGAAATACGTGCAGCGCCCTTTTAGCCAGCTTAACTGCCAGCTCCGGGTGCGTCTTAGCGAGATCTTTCTGGCAACCCGGGTCGACTGAGAGGTCGAAGGTGCGGATGGTCGGGTTGTCAGTCTTGGCATCGGCCACGATCGAGTAGGCGTAGTATTGCTCATCGAGCACTACGGCATCCACAGGGTTGTCCTGTTCGTAGTCACGCCAGCGTGTGAATGATGCTGCTTTGTCCGGGAAGAAGAGGGAAGGGCGCGCGGGCTGTTTCTTGGCGTTGCCTGTAAGCAGCGGCACAATACTTTTGCCGTCGGTCGGCCATTCGACTTCCACTCCCGCGAGTTCGGCGAAGGTTGCCATCATGTCGTAGAAGCTGATCGCTCTATTGCTCTCGCCAGCGGGCATTTTCTTAGGCCATCTGGCGACGAACGGGACCTGCCATCCGCCATTGGAGTTAATAAACTTTCCACGATCGGCCGGGATGCCCTTATGTTTAAAAAATGGATCATCTAGCCAGGCTACTCTCTTGAATCCCTTGTCCGTTCGGCCCAGTGAGTAGCCCCACGATGAGAAACCATTATCTGATGTAAAGATTACTAGCGTATTGTCTGCAATTCCCTGCTTTTCCAGTTCGGCAAGAAACATCTCCATGCTTTTGTCGAGTTCTTCGATCATGCCCGCCCAGCATTTGCGGGCAAGGTTCCAGCCCCTGTCTCTGTTCTCTAAGTCCTTAAACCGGCCCAGGCTCTTGACATTAAGAGGGCCATGGGGACTCGGCGGGTTATAATAAATGAAGAAAGGTTTGTCGTGTTTTCGGCGCATAAACTCCAGCGCGGCTTCGCGATAAATATGCTCGGCGTATTCCAGGTCGGTATTGCCGTTCTCATCGCGGAAGTTTCCGTCCTCATCAAAACATTTTTCGCGTGCACCTTCTTGGTTATACAACCAGAGGTATTCCTTGGAGAGTTTGGCTTTGGCATTTTTTTCGATGGTGATTATCTTGCCGTCAGACATCATTTCCGGCGGGAAGTGAAACCGATGATCGCCTCTCAGGCCCGGTGTGTTGAAGGCACTGAGCACACGGTCAAACCCGCGCTGGCTGATCAGCGACTGACTTTTGGCAGCCCCATCCCTCATGTGCCATTTTCCAAAAGCGGCCGTAGCATAGCCGGCTTTCTGCAAGAGAGTGCCAAGGGTGGGGTAGCTGGTATCATCTGTGCGCCTTATTGACCAGTGGTCAGGGCGCAGGCCGGTCAGGAGACTGGTACGTGAAGGCCCGCACCACGGGCCACCAGCATAGGCATGAGTGAATACCATGCCGTCTTTGGCGAGACTGTCGATCGCAGGGGTATTGAACTTCTTCTGGCCGAAACAGCTCAGGTCACCGTAGGATAAGTCATCGCACATAAAGAAGATGATGTTCGGCCTGGGCAGCTCTTCTCCGGCGGCGCTGTCGCTCTGTTTCTTTGAATCTTCCATATTCTTGTCTATCCGAGCGGCAGCAGATGCCAGGGATGCAACACACAAGAGCAGAAGAATGAGCGTTTTACTGAAAGCGCGTAAGTGACCTTTCTCGATCATCTTTATTCTCCTATTTCGCGTCGTGTCGGATGATCATATTGGGCAAGCACAGCTCGGCGTAGGATGCAAGCGGAATAATCGTGGCCAGCAGCATACAAAAATCAGCGATATAACGTGACGGTTGCCAGCACTATTGTTCCTGCGTGGCACCACCGCAGTATCGCGTTATATTTTCATCTTCTTCTCGGGGGGGTGCCCTACTGAAGGGCCAGATACCCATAACCGTTCAGCATAAAGGTGAAATCTTCGAGTTCATCAGGAGTGGGGGTCCTGTAGAAATTAAAGAACTGGGGCTCCTCACAGGCCCTCCTGCACCATTCAATTAAGCCCTTACTCAGCCATCGGTGTATTTCCGCGTGGCCATCGGCCCAGCCCAGTGAGCTTCTCGATCTGCTGTGCCAGATTGCAAACGGATCTACCCACTCTTTTGACTTTGGACGCATCACCCAGGCACCCTTGTTCCATCCCCTTATGTCGGCTTCTTCCAGAAAGACATATTTTGTGGCTGGCCCTTTTATCTGGGAATATTTTGTGACCGGATAAATCTCCCAAGCACCGTTCTTGGGTACTCCGTTCATGCCACCGGCGATAGAATAGGTGCGAAAGGCATACTGACCCTCAATCAACTTTCTGCGGTCAGCGGGGCAGCGATATACATCCACGCTCTTACCAACATAGGGATACAACAAGCCCTGTCTTATACCTTCCTTCTTTCGCTCGATGGGGTCGGGGTCATTGCCCTTTGGACCTTTCACCCAAGACTCGTCATTTCCACTCTCGGTCCCGGTTTCGCCCCCAATAATTTTATCATCATTATCATCTTGGTACATCACCCATCCCAACGACAGGGTCTTTAAATTGTGAACACAGTGGATACCTTGAGCTAGATTCTTTGCCCGCCGTAAAGCAGGCATGAGAATTGCCATCAACACCGCAATAATGGCGATTACTACCAGAAGCTCTATCAAGGTAAAGGCATTCTTTTTCATGTTCGGTTTCCCTTCGTCTGCACACTTTCACAGAAGCATGCCGGCCGGAAACCGGCATGCTCCTGTATATGAAGGAGGACTCAAAACAAAAACACCTAATAGCGTTAGAATGGTCTATGAACCGGGTCAGTTCGCCCGGCCATTCCGGCCACGTCGCCCCAAGACGCCGCATCCGACAAAAGCCACAAAAGTCATCAAGTGTCAGAGCCCTTGGTCAGTGCAGTCTAAGGCATTACACTCAAGCCAGTGATCCTGCAATATGACCAGGTCCAGATCATTGACTACGCAGTCACCATTTAGGTCCCCGGGCAACAGCTCGTAATCGGGCAATGACTTCGCAGCTTCGCAGCTATCGCTAAAGACATTAATCGTCACGGTGTCGGAGCCGGTGTATTCACCGTCAAAGGCCTCCAACTGCAAGACATACTCGCCCACCGCCGACAGGGTGATACTCGTGTCTTTAGTGCGCGGATTCGCAATCACAGCGTCAGGGCTGTTGGGATCATCGGGTTCACTGACCACTGTCCACAGCACGGTATAAGGACTAATAGCACCATCGTCGGTGACGCTGCTCCCTGCAAGATTCACTACCGCAACACCATCGGTCAGCCACGCAACCACATCCTCAGCAGCTACGACCACAGGAGGTTTATTGTCAGCGGTGAAGGTAAAAATAGGCCCGAGCACAGGATCACTGCCACTGCCGATATACGTATCGACGGCCCAGTAGTACCGCGTCTTTGGCTGAGCTTGCACGACAACGCTGGATACGTTCTGCATGCTGACGACCCTTATAGCCGCCGGGTCGGTAAAGTTCCAAAGCGCATCATAGTCGTCGGTGAAGTAGACGTTAACCAGCACCGGCTGACCCGGTACAACCGGATCAGGCAACATCCAGCTCAACTCCACAGTTCCAGGCCCGACAACCGCGCCGTCCCTTGGAGAGGGATTCAGAGGATGAACACCCCTTACCGTTATCACGCCCGGTGTTTCATTGGGGTCCATAACTACCTGCCCGTACCCCTCGTAGGCATTAACGATGCCAGCACCAATAGCCGTGTTGAAAGAGTCTTGATTCGCCGGAGTATCCGGAAATGTCAGGGTACCACCCTGGAAATTGATACTAGCCGTGCCACCACCCACATTCGGAGGCCCATTAAAGAGGTTCAGTATGCCACCTTCCAATTCGACAAAGCCACTAGCACACGCCCACGCGATTCATGTCACACAACAGTTGCAGTTCGAAAAACATCAGGTGCAGCAGCAATTAGAACTCGATGAATCACGTCTGCACTTCTTCACCAACATCTCGCACGAACTGCGCACACCCCTGACGCTGATCACTGGTCCGCTCGAAACAATCATCACAAAATTGACGGATGGCGTCCTGAAGGATCAGGCCCAGCTCGCCAAACGCAATGCCGATCGCTTACTGCAACTCGTCAATCAGTTGCTGGACCTGCGCAAGCTGCAGGCAGGAAAACTGCAACTCCAACTCACGGATGACGATATCATTCGCTTTATCAAGGGCATTGTCACGTCCCTGCAATCGGCTGCGGAACAGAAACAACTCAATCTATTATTTGCATCATCCGTGCCTCATCTGACGACCTCGTTCGATCCAGATAAGCTGGAGAAGGTGCTGGTGAACGTGGTCTCCAATGCCATCAAGTTCACACCCAAGCAAGGATGCATTACCGTCACGGCAGAGCCAAGTAATGCCCAAATCCAATTGACGGTCGAAGACAATGGCGTGGGTATCCCCACACATCAATTGGAACGGGTGTTTGAACGATTTTACCGGGTAGATGACCACGGACAGACCACCGGCTCCGGGATCGGCCTGTCCCTGGCACGGGAACTGACCCAACTGCACGGCGGAACGATCGCCGTGGAAAGCCCGGTCCAGCTCCATGATCCCACCCGCCCAGGGACACGTTTTACAATTAGGCTTCCCCTGCATTTGCCTAATGTGGCCTTGCCCGCACACACCCACTCCCATCAGCAAGACGATGCCGTTGACTCTGAAGCAGCACCGACCGTGCTGTTGGTGGAAGACAACGAGGATATGCGCTATTATATTGGCACCATTTTGACCAATGAATACCAGATACAGGAGGCCGACAACGGTCGCAAGGGACTCGAGCTGGCACGTCGACATCTGCCGGATCTGATTATCAGTGACGTGATGATGCCGGAGATGGATGGCATTGAATTCTGTCGTACCCTCAAGTACGATGAAAACACCAGTCACATCCCCGTGATCCTGCTCACGGCCAAGGGCTCGGAGGCGGCCCAGGTGGAAGGACTGGAAACCGGTGCAGACGACTATGTGGTCAAACCCTTCAGCCAGGCCGTGCTACTGGCGCGTATTGCCAATCTTCTGGAATCGCGGCGCCGCTTGCAAGATCGTTTTCAAAAAGACCTGGTGGTGCAACCTCAAACCATCACATCCAATCCCGTGGACGAACGTTTCCTCAACCGCGCCCTGGAAATCGTCGAAACGCACCAGGCCGATTATGAATTTGATGTCGATATCTTTGCCACGTGCATGCACATGAGTCGCAGCACCCTTTACCGGAAGACCAAGGCCCTCACCGGTCAATCGCCTTCACTCTTCATTCGATCCGTCCGACTCAAACATGCAGCGGTATTGCTCAAGACCGGGCAGTACAACGTCTCTGAAGTGGCCTATCAGGTGGGTTTTCTGGATATGAGCTATTTTGGCGCGTGCTTCAAGGAACAGTTCCACTGTAGCCCTTCGCAGTATATGGCCGATCAGTCTAACAAATAGAATGTCAAGGGGCGCTTAAACCCGGCCAGTCTGGGGGCGTTCAAAAGAATTAAGAGTTTTTGTGTCGCGCCGCCGACACAAAAGCTCGGTTGGACGACGTCCTGGCGATGCTTTGGACTTTTAGGAGACAGCGTACGAAAAGAACGAAGACATCGAGGATGACTTTGAGAGGGACAGCACCAGCGCAGTCGATGGAGAACATCCTGTCGGTGGGTCGGTCGGCGCGAATTCTAAAGGCACGCTTGTTGGTCTCATCGCCCAGTGCTACAGTACCGGTGTGGTCTTCGGGCGCGAATGGGTCGGCGGGCTTTCGGAATCAAACTACGATGCTGTGAGCTAGTGTTTCTGCGATATAGAGACATCAGGCCAAACCACAAGTGTAGGCGGCACAGGCAAGACGACCGCCGAGATGCAGACGGCATCCACATTCCTCGAAGCTGGTTGGGACTTAGTGGGCGAGATGGCCAATGGCACTGAGGACATCTGGTGGATTCTCGAAGGTCAGGACTATTCCAGATTATGGTGGGAGTTGATTCCGCAGAATTGATGTGTGCCGACCTTTTCCGGCGTCGCAGCCGTACTTCGCCGTACGGTTGCAAAATAGTGGAGCTGCTGATTCGTCACTTTCATTGCTTTTTGAACTCCATTGAGGAGATAGTCACTTTCTTTGTATTTGAAATGGACCAACCCAAGCGCCGAAGCGCGCAACAGGCGCGCCACAAACAGATTGGCTTTGCCTACTATGCGGCTTCGGCTCGCCTTCGGCCAACATCGTAAGTCCAATAATGTCAAACATTAGTCGTTTAAGATCACACACTTACAAACTGGGGCACCGGCCTTGTTGTCCGTTTACCCAAACAGAGCAGACCCGGCCGTCTACTTCTCAGCCGGCGCCTGCGTGTACCGCATCGGGTCAAATTCCTGCCGATAGGTCCGCTCAATCCTCCCGTACAGCAACTCCTCCCAGTTTGGCTCTGTCAAATCCTTCGGGCCCAGCAGTACCGCGGGTATTTGATTGTACCTGTAGATCTGCTCTTTTCGCAGAAGCTCATCGTTCCGGCCCTGGTCAGAGCCGGGTATGTAGTCAATCACCAGGCCGCCGTAAGGGTACACCGGGAACGACGGTTTCCAGATCTCGTTCTTGCCCTCGCGATAGATGATGGTCGCCGGCCTGTAAAAGAATGGAATGCCATACTGATCCAGCATGCGGCCAATCTTCTTCGACTCTTCCTTTGATTCGTATTGTGGGTCCAGTTCAGTCAACATATCTTCGAGTTCCGACTCTTCTGTTTCATTTCTCAATTTGTTTCACCTCACTTGCTGCCTTTTTGGCCATAGCGGACAGCTTGTTTTCAGTCCGCGTGATTATTTTGATGAGCTTTCGTCCGCAACTGGGCCATCCGCTCGGTCAGGTAGCCCTGGGCCGGCAGCATGCGTTTGATTTGGAATGATATGTCGTTGGCTCCCTCGGGGTGCTCATGCAATGTCTTCGCCTCTTTGCGGAGTGTCCGCAGGCCATGGTCCAGCTTCTTGGACAAATGGCGCTCGCGGTACAGGTCCGCCATGGTGTGCTTGATGTCGGGCAGGACTGGCTCTCTGGGACGGCAAAGGGTCCAGGAGAAGCAAGTCTATCGGTATCCGCAAAATCCGGCGATGCAAAAGCTGCGGCCGGAAGTTCACCCCAAAGAACCAGAAATCACCCCAGACCGAAGAATCCAACACATGAACATCATAACGCTGGCTTTTGATATGACCAAAGCTGTCGAGGTCTTCATGGAGAAGGCCCACAGGTTCTTCTACAGCGTGATGCTATTAGGCCACCGTTGAAGTCGAACCGTATGTTGTGGTATTGTAGAGATCATGACGTGTAGGAAGACTGTTTGTGAAGTCAGATAGGAAGCGCCGGCTGTGATACCCCGTTATCCCAATAAAGGAGCACAATCTATGGCGCCGTATGGGAGGCCCCGATTGGGGAATTGGGTCTGTACGATGCTGGCCCACGGTTCTCCGTTCGTCTGCATTGCCATGCTGGTGGGATGCTTTGCGTCTGCTGCCACAGGCAGCGGTAACCAGATAGTGATCAAACCCAAGGAATATCAGGGTGCACTGCGGAATCCGCTGAAGGGATTTCGACCTGATGCAGGCCCGCGCGCTTTCACACATGAGTACGCTACGCTCGCTCGTTGCTACCTCAAGTGGAACGAACTGGAAAACAGCGAGAGCGACGGCATCGAGAGGATCATGCGTGTCTGCAATGAGCGATGGAAGGATGTTGAAAAGAATAACATCAAGGTCATCCCGCGTGTTTATCTCGATTGGGATGAAAAGAATGGCAACGAATACTGGCCGGCAGACATGCAGGTCCATGATTACAGCAGCGAGCAGTTCAGGCATCGGGTCCAGCGCCTGATTCAGCGGCTCGGCGAATGCTGGGACAAGGACCCTCGTGTGGCGTGGATCCAACTTGGAGTCATCGGTTACTGGGGTGAGCACCACAACCCTTCGCCCAATGCCCAAATGCAAGATCTGCTTGGGGATGCCTTCACCGAAGCATTTCAGAATGAGAAAGTGACTGTTCGCAATACTGGATCAGCTCCCTTCTACTACAACTGGCCAGTTGAGGTGAGTCTGCTCGAGCCTAAGTCCAGGAACATCGTCTGGAAGGATACCTTCAGGGACGTGGACATTCGCACGTGGCTGCCTGGGGACCAATGGAACAAGCAGAGTAGAAAATACGGGATTGAGCCGAAGGTTTATGAAGTGTGCGGCCTCTTTACCGTGCCGGGTGATGTGCCGCACGGCGAATATATTGTTGCATTGGCCGTTCTTGATCCCGCAGGCATGCTGCCGACAGTGCGTCTTGCCATCGAAAACTACTTCATCGGGGGGCGGCACCCCATTGGTTTCATTGGGGTTGGACAGACTCTCTCGTCGGCCGAATTGGATCCAACATGCTTCGATGATCCTGCGGAGGACAGGACGCTCCATTATGAGCTACATCTCGGTGAAAAACGCTGAAAGACAATAAAGAAAAGAGAACGAGCCCACGGAATCCAAGGGCTCCTGCTCCCAGTCTCCCTCTCAAACCGCCTCATGGCTGTGTTGGGGCCGGGGTGGGTGCGAAGATAGGGTTAGGACGATACGCGCGGATTAGCTCGAACCTCAGGACAGAAGGCTGTGGGAAACAGAGGGTGTTAATGCAGTGGGTATTTGGGAAGGTAGTATTATCCCTGCATCTTCCTTGCCCATAATATCCCCGTCAAGCCCATTGCACCATCCGAAATGCCTGCGGGTGAATACGAACTGAAAATCGGCATTGTGGACCCTTTGTCCAGGAAACCCGGAGTCAAACTTGCGATATGCGGAAGAGACCCGGACGGCTGATACGGCCTCGGAAAAATAAAGAGTGCGGACTGAAGATTACAGTTTGCCTGATGTGCTTCGCCTGAAGGAGAACTCGACTTTAGCGGTCGCGGGCTTTCCGCCGACCTCCAGCACCGGATAAGCAAGGAAATTGATCGGACCTGAAGCCGGGCCCGGTTCGCAAACAAGGTCACGGCCGCGACTTAGTTCGATACGGTTTGCCGGATGATGGCCGAAGTAATAGGTGGACAGGCTGGAACACTTGTCGCCCTCGCTTATATCAACGGGCCACCACCTGCCGTCCGTGTAGAACTCCGCCCAGCAATGATAGCCGTCTATCCCGCCTGTATTTCTCTCCGAGGGGATCGCCGCGCCGATGGCAAAGCGTGCGGGAATACCAACCGCCCTGCACAAGGCGATGAAGTAGGAATGGAAATCCGTACAATTGCCGGTGCGTACGTCACACGCATATACGGCGTCACCTTTACCCCAGCCCGATCCGTACTTCATGTAACGCATGCGGCCTATGACGTGGTCGTAAAGGGCTCGCGCACGCACGAGGTCGCCATTCTTGCCCTCAACGACCGTCTCGGCAATGCTGCGGAATCTCTCGTCGGTCGGCACAAGACGCTCCGGTTCGAGGTATTGCCCCGGGGCTGGCGTTTCTTGAGCATACACACCTTTCTCAAGACGCCGTACCGCAGAGCGGATCTCGACCGTTTTTCCGCTGTCCTGCGGGTCGAGCGTCAGGAAGAGCACGTGATTTCCATGTTCGCGGTCCTGCAGTATTTCGTGCTGTCCCGGCGCCTGGATTGACTTGACTTCGACCGTCTGGAATGAGTCCGTGGTCGGCACCGGAATCCACATGCGGGCGGTCTCGGCCATCTCCGGCAGTGTCGCCCGGTAGAAGAACTCAAACTCATCGCTTCCCTTGATAACGCCGAGCAAATGCGGCGGTGCGTCCTCGAATGGAAACCGCTGCCAGGTTTTGTCGCTCTTCTGCTTCCATACGTAAAGGGGTTGGCCGTTGGCTTTGTGGACGGTGGTTTCAGTGACAGTCATCGCTCCCGGGTCGCCTGCAAGGAAGAAATCCACGTCATAAACATCGCCGTCGGTGCTCGCCAAATCCACACAGGCAAAATGACGGCGCGGACCGAGGTTTGCCAGGTACTCGGTGTGAACGCGGACCAGCTTCAGGTGCAGTTCCGTGCCTTCGAAGGGAATCCTGAAATACCCGCCACCCAAGCGGGTCTGCTCTTCGATGTGCTTTTCGATGCCCTGCTGTATATCGGCTGTTACCACTTCCGGTACGGCGTCCGACGATTCTTCCCGCTCATCCCGGGACGCACCGCAACCGGCAAGGAATACACAAACCAATACCCGTATATACTGTTGCCAGTTCATAACAGGCATTTCATCCTCTAACTGCGTACCGCAGCCAAGAGTCTAAAACATTATTGCGGATGCTCCCCGGACGGATGCTCTCCCGATGGATGCTCGGCAGAAGGATGCTCCTCGGAGGGAGTTTCCTCAGTCGGATGTTCGCTGGTGGTATTCTCCTCGGGCGGAGATTCGCTCTTCTTGTCACAGCTTGTTGCCCCAAGCGAGACGACCGCGGCAATCAGTACCAATACAAGTGTCTTTTTCAATGTGTTCATTTGTGGCGGGGCTCCTTTCTCTCAATAACTGTTGCACTTTCAGTATATAAAACGCCGCTCGGCCACCGTTTGTTCGGAAAAATCTCGATTTGTTCAAGAAGGCCATCGGGCTCTCTCCAACAAACCGCCTCCAGGCTGTCGCAAGGTGGCGTGGGGTGGTCTATGGGTGCTTGTCCAAGTCGACAGAGTGGCAACTGGTGCAGATCATCTTGCCGCTGAAGTCTTGCACTTCACTGGCTCTCGTGTGGCATAACCTGCATTGCTTTGTCTCCTTGCTAAACTGCGGCGTGACTGAGGCTCGACCCACGATACGGGCATTGAGAAGCTCAACGGTCTTTCTGGCGGTGTCGGCCGAAAGTCGTTTGCATCGTTCTTTTTTCGGGTCGCTGAACGCTTTGTGGCCTGAGACTGTGCACCACTTGGTTACAGAGACATGACAAAGGACGGAAGCAGAAATACTTTTCGGAATGTCGATGTTATATGTTGGTTTCTTGGGCAGGTAAGCTGGCAGCTCGGTTTGTTCGTACCACAGAAACAGTTCATCAACGAGAATTCTCAGGTCTTCGTCCGTTTCTGTGAACAAGCCGATAAGAGCAGCTGAGCCATTGAGTGCACCGCACAAGGAGCATCCCATTGCTCATGGTTCTTACGGCTCCAGCGAGACTTGGATGTGCGTTGCCTGCATGTTTGTCAAGTGTAGGGCGAGCTTGCGGCGGTTGCGATTGTCCGCCTGAGGTTCCGGGTTGGGCGACGATGGCAATGGCCGGCAGTCCATCACCTCGAACCCGGCATCGGCCGGCTGCAGCAGTCGAATGGTGAAAGATTTTCCGTGTTGGTTGAGCGTGGCGGTTCGGCCATGATCGCCGAGGCTGACTTTGGCTTCGGTATGCAGGAACCACCAGAGTTCTGCTGGCTCGCGGGTCTGCAGCTCATCCGTCACCACCAGGCGTTTCCGATCCTCGAGCGTAAATGTGCGCACAGCGCGTTCGGCGTGTGGCTGGTATGCTTGCGTCAGATCCACCACCGCTACGGCCCGTTGCGGGGTAGATTCATATTTCACGATCTTCGCAACCGCCTTGGGATTCTGGTCAGGCCCCTTGTCTGGATTCAATACCGGGACATTGTGGCCTTCGGCTCGCACGCGGTAATAGGTGTAACGAGGGTTCTTATGGCGATGGGCCATGTAGGTTTCATGTTCGACGCCGGAGTCGATAATCCACCGCTCCCCCAGCGCGTCCAGCACGAAGGTGCCGAGGTCCAGATGACGGTGGCCACCAAGGTTCATCGAGTCACCGGCCTGGATGCCAATCATCATCGCATCCGGCTCCCATGAACTCCGCAAGGAGGCGGATTCGGCCCCGCGGAAATACCGGTCCAACGGCAACATTTTGCAGTCAAAATCTCGACCGCGGTCGTCGTACCAGAGCAGGTCCAACGCCCCGCCTCGCTCGCTACGGCTTTCCAGGGCGCCGAGCCGGAACCAACTGAAAGCCGGTGTGCCGTACTTGCGCGCCAGCCAGAAATGCTGCGGCTCAGAAACCCGCGTCCGCCCACAATCCGCAAAATCAAATGCCATCCGGCCGGCACCGGACAGATATATCTGGTAGAAGCCGCTCTGTCCGAAGGCGCCGACCTGCGAGAGGCCGAAGTCAGTACCCAGGGCCGTTTCCAGTGACGACAGGAGCACTACGTTATAGCGGGAACCATAACCCCAATACGTGGCTCCCTCGGTGCCGGCACCGTCCGGCGCGTAATGTTGCATTGCCAACGGCACGCTTTTTACCGCCTCGTAAACGATCCTCGCCGCAATCTGCGGCTCCTCGTCGGCGATGGCCAGCGCGCCGCTGATCAGCCCGCCGTTGCAGACCTGGTTCCAGTTGTTCTCATTGCGGGGCCAGCCCTTTGTGCTGTCATAGACTTTCAATCCTTCACGCAGGCCCTTCGAGACAATTGCCTCGCGCAGCACGCGCCGCTGATCTTCGGTCCAGCGATCGTACAGCCAGTCGTATCCCAGCGCGAAGGCATGGGTCATCTCGGCTGTGTCCAGGAAATGCGCCGGGTTCCAGTCCTGGAACGCCGCGGCTGCCTCCAGTTCCTTCCAGGCCCGGTCTGCATAACGCGGATCTCCCTCCACGCTATTGACCAGCGCCAGAGTGCGGACGCGGTCCAGCACGCGCCGGCTGACGCTCAGCAGCCGCCTGCCGTCCGGCTTCTCATACTTTGAGACCGGCGCTGCGAGAATCTGATTCGCCGACGTCTTGACATCGTCGTAGATTCGCGCGGGCAGAGGCCCGCCTCGCACCAGGGCTTTGAGCCTATCAAACGTCCCCGGCTCGGCCATAACTCTTGGATGTCCCGGTCGTAGGGTTGCCAGGATCTTCTCCAAAGACGGCACTGTAGGGCTGTTGTCATTTGCAGTCTCTTCCAGCGGGGCACTATAGACCGTAGCTGCCAACGATAGGATCAGCATGAGACAGAGGCGGCGGTTCCAGAACGGTTGGATAGCAGAGCAGGTTGTCATTGATTGCGGGCAGCTTGGCATTCTCGGTGTCCCTTCGTGAAGAACGAGTTTACGTAATTAATGACAGATAATTTGGTTTCCACATGAGGAGTGAATATATCACCAGAGGGGGTGATGATTCAAGCGTGAAATGGCATAAAGTGCATCTATTCATACAGGGCCAAATGACAGCGGCAGTGGTTATGGCTCGCTGTTCGTTTGACCGCGGCGACAGAAAAGTGCAGAATCGCCCAGTCATCTTGTTTCCGTAGTTGCCCCTGCTTACACTTCCCTCCGCTCGCTTGTCAGCAGGGGCGTTTCCACATGTCTTGTGCTTTTCTGGGCACGGTGGTTAGCCAACCGTCTCACACTGATACTCGCCACCGATTCCACTGGGACCCATACTGACCAGAGGAATACGCACAAGCTTGTCCGTTTCGGAAGCGCGACTCTTGATCTTGGCGCCTGTTCTGTTGGGTTCCGGGAAGGTTTTCATTCTAACACGTTCAAGTTCTTCAGGGCCCAATGTGCCGAGATAACGGCATAGAGATGCCCATTCTGCTGGATCGATCCCTTCTGATAGCTCACACCATACACATGTCTCAGCAATTGAGGGTTCTGAGAATAATCACCCTTCGGGAAACGCTCGATTCATGGGAGCTGAATGATGAATAAAGAATATTGCGTAAGAATACGAATTTCGGCCATGGCCATCCGCGATGGGGAAACAGCCCCCTTGTCCGAGCAAGAGGTTAGCAAGCACCTAGAGTCTTGTACGGATTGCTGGCTCGAGATCGACAAGCAAAGGCAAGCCACAGAGCTCCTGAATGGCCGGAGCCGGCAGGTCTTCACCCATGACGTTTGGCCGAAAATAGCCGCCGCCCTGGAGGAAACTAAGGGCAGGCCCGCACAGTCTGCGAACGTAGCGGCATTCGTCGTACTGTGCCTTTTCCTCCTGGCTTACAAAGTCGTTGAAGTGCTGCCCTCTGTTACCGCCGGCGTGGGTATTAGACTAATCCCCGTAGGAGTCCTGGTTCTGTTCTTTGCTCTGCTCAAACAGAATCCATTTGAAGTCAATCCGAACCTCAGCTTACAAGGATACAAAATGACAAACGATCAACTTCGAAACTCGGACGCCGTTTTAGGACAGAAGTATGCCTATGCCACGGCGGCGCTGTGGCTCGGCGTCATCAGTTGCATTCACGGCCTCGGAATCGAAAAGGCCATATTGGCGATTGTCTTTGCCTGGCTGGCATTGAGGTCCTGTCCCGAGCCACATCTTCAAGACAGAAGGGTCTGGGCCAAGGTGGGTCTTGTGCTCGGAGCAATCCGGTTGGTCATAGTTCCAATGATTGTCATCTGGAAATTCGACG
The DNA here is from genome assembly GCA_035529475.1 of Sedimentisphaerales bacterium. Lineage (GTDB taxonomy): Bacteria > Planctomycetota > Phycisphaerae > Sedimentisphaerales > Anaerobacaceae. The sequence continues at coordinate 44,177 of DATKWR010000408.1, forward strand.
TCTTTCGTGAGTGGATCGCTGCTCTGGAACAACTCCAATGATCCCTGATATACACATCAGCGCGCTGGCGCCGCCGACCGAGTGGTTGTCCTTGATGTGCGCAAACGTTTCATCGGGATCGAACCTGCAACAGCCTTCTTAAAAACAGCTCTCCCTTACACCTTGCCGGAGGATTGGTACTCGGGGTGCAGGACAATGCGGTCCACGTATTGGTTATGGAGAACGCGAAGATTCCGCAGCGTCTCGGCGTGGGCGGGATGGGCGGATAGGTTTCGCATTTCCAGGGGATCTTCCCGCATATTGTAAAGGGCCGTGCTGCGATCCGGATAAAAGATCGCCTTGAAATCTCTCGTGCGAACCGTTCGGTACGGCGTTCGTGATATAGTCGATTCTGCTACCACGTAGTCACGCCATTCCACGGCAGTTCCCTCGAGCAAGGGGCGCAAACTTCTTGCGATCGTCATTCGGGGCATCGGTTCGATACCCGCATAATCAAGAATCGTCGCGGGGATGTCCACGCCGGAAACCAGATGTTGGTCGTCGCGTTTTCCGGCTTGGATCCGGCCCGGGAAGACGCAGGCCAACGGCACGCGCAGGGCGGGATCGTAGAACTGCGATTTCTTGAACAGCCCGTGGCTTCCGCCCATTTCGCCGTGGTCGGCGGTGAAAATGAAAAGCGTGCTGTTGGCATGGCGCGAATTCCGCAGGGCCGCATAGACCCGTCCGACCTCGGCGTCCACCATTTCCACCATGCGGTAATAGTAATAATTGTAGAGACGGACTTTTGTTTCGTCCCATTGGCCTCCTTCGGCGCTCTTCGTGCCCGCTTTCGCGTCGAAACTACCCGGTGCGGGAGGCAGTTCATCCCGCAAGAGACCAACGCTCCCAAATTTGATGCAGGGATTCTCGGGAGCGAAAGTGAGAAAACAACAGTCGTGCGGATTCAGGAATCCGACGTTAAGAAAGAACGGCAGATTTCCATCATAGCGAGAGAGGAAACCGACGGCGGCACTGGCCACGCCGGCGTCTCCCCGTTCGCCGTGTCCGGATCCACCGGGCAGGACCGTGAAGCTTTGGTCCACGCGCCTGTTTGGAATGTGCCACTTCCCCGTGTAATAACACGCGTAGCCTCGCTGCCCCATCCATTGACCCAGATCGGGTACGGATTCCAGGAGCGGCAGACTATTGTTTACCACGCCGTGTTCGGTGGACACGCGACCGGTGTACCAGCTTGTACGCGCCGGACAACAGACCGGATTGGCCGAGTGGGACAGGGTGAACAACGTTCCTTCGGCAAGGATCCGGTCGATGTTTGGAGTCCGTAGGTGGGGATTTCCGCAAGCGGCGATTGCATCGTGGCGCATTTGGTCCACGTGGACAAAAACAATGTTGGGAGCAGAAGAACCGGCAGGCATGGACATCTCCTTCAAACGATGGATTTCAAGGCCCAGGATATAAGAAAGGCTGTGATAAAAAGCGGGCGTCCCTGTTCGTCCACAATCCAGTGGGTGGGAACGGTGGCCGGGCCAGTTTGCAGAATGGTTTGGATAGGACGTTTACGTCCGCCCGGCAAGACATCTCCAGCGTCCTGGCGGAAGCGTTGACCGGGGCGAAGGCCCGATGGTTCATGCAGCATCGTAAACGCATGCTCCGCTTCACAGAATTCTTTCAGCCGCCCGGCCATGTCGAGTATTCCGTACCGGCACAGGAGCGGCGCGGGGCATGTGAGAACGGTTTCAGTTCCGTCCGTGCGGACCGTCACTTGTTCGCCGGTGTTCTTGCCCGACTGGCTGGTGCGGGTGAGCCTGTCGATGTTTTCCTGGCCGGTGCTCAGCACGTATTCGTACTGCCATTCTTCGAGAGAATGCCAACGGTCGGTCCGGCATCGAAATCGGCCCGTCATGGCTTCCTCTTTGCCGAGTTTTTGCCTTACTTCGTACTGAACGACGTCGGAAGACGGGGTGCGGACCACGGTGACCTCCCCCAAGATGGGGGCCGAGACATTCTGGCGGTCTTTGCCGGTTCCCCAGCCCACGATGTCGAATGCAAGCGTCTGCCGCCGCGTCGGATCAAGAATGCCATCGGGGGGGACATAGGATTGAAGGTACGCCGATACGGGGTTGAGAGCGGCAACATGGCTGGGGACCTGTTTTATCCCGACACCGCCCGTTCCAGCCACCCTCGCCGTACGCTTCTTGGCTGCCTTGTCCACTTGCGTTCGCCCTCTGGCCGCCAGCGCCGCGCCACCACCCAAGTACGTCAGAAGCGTGGCCTCAATCGACTGTGCCAAAAAATCGCGTCTTTTCATGGCCGTTTCCTTTTACCATCCAGGATAAAGAGTGATTCCGGTTCATGCGGCATTATCGCCGCTGCACGTTCAGTTATCCAGCGAAATTTATCAAATGGCTCTATCTGTTTGATAGAAACAGGCTGGCGTTCAAAACAACCGCAAAGCTGACCCAAAATATATAGGGTAAGAGCAGGAGGGCCGCCGGTTTTGACACTCTCCAGAAAACCAGGATCGTCAGGAGTATAGCCGCCCACATCATGATGATCTCAACCAGGGCAAGGCCAATCAGATGCTGTCCAAAGAAGATTGGCGTCCATAAGCCGTTCAAAATCAGTTGCAGGGCGAAAACGCCCAGAGCCACCTTGACCTGCGGTCTGTCGATACCCACATTCCAGATAAGAAAAGCAGATATGCCCATCATCACGTAGAGGACGGGCCAGACCACGCCAAAAGTCCAGCCGGGAGGGGTGAAAGACGGTCGAGATAGTTCAGCATACCAGGTTGTGATAGAATCCCTGGTGGCATAAGAGCCGAGAAAACCGGTCAAGAGACACGCGGACACCGAACATATTAGCCTGCCGATCTTAGCCATTTCACATCAATCACAAACTCATGCTCTTCGGGCCTATTTCCTCGTAAACACCTCATTGCCGACCAATGCCACAAGTGAGAGGATACTGTTGCAGTTCTCCCGCAGCCTGTCGACTATCGACGCCTCCTGGTCTTGCCCACAGGCTTGTTTTTTGACCTCTCGAATCTTAGGAACATCCCGAGGTTGTTCCCTGCGTACGATACGATTCTTCATACAAGTACGCGGCTTTTCTTGTTTCAATGCCCCCTGGTGTGCTGGATCTTGAGGAAATTCGTTGAAGTTGCGAGGTAGTGTTGGTATAGAGCTTAAATCATGTAGGAGTGTCTCAGGAAAAGTGTCAAAGCAGGCAGAAATGCCGTTGATGAAGTTAAAATGGGAAATCTCAGATATGAAGACAAAATCGCTGAGCACAAAACGCATCTTCTTGACCCTTAGCTCCTTTCTGCCGGCCTTGCTCGCGCCGGTCTGTTCCGGACAGCCTGGCCGCGCCACTGTGCCGAGCACGGACTTCTCCAAGTACGAGAAGAAGTCCCCGTGGATGCCCTCCAGGGAGCTTGTGGACAGCCTGGCGGCCAAGAGGTCCAGCATCAACTACGACGAAGCCAAAGTGCGGCCTTACGCGCTGCCGGATGTTCTGACACTCGCCGGCGGCCAGAAAGTTACGACCACGGCTGTTTGGGAGCAGCAGCGCCGCGGTGAGTTGCTCGATTTGTTCCGCAGTCATGTCTATGGCTTTGCGCCGCCCAGACCGGAGACGCTCGCCTTCCATATCGTCGAGTCCGACTCGAAAGCCATGGCCGGCAAGGCCACGCTCACGCGGGTGGCCGTCAGCTTTCAGCTTCAGGGTGAGCCGTTCACATTCCATCTGACGCTATTCGTGCCGAATGCTCGCCAGGGCAAAACGCCCGTGTTCCTCTTGCTCAATCACCGCGGCCCCGAGAATACGGACCCGACGCGCAAGACCCAAATGGAGTTCTGGCCGGCCGAGTATGTGATCGAGCGCGGCTATGCAATTGCGGCAATCAACGTCGCGGCCGAAGTCGAGCCAGACAATGCCAAGGCCGCGACCGGCGTGCGAGCGTTTTACCGAAAGTATTACACAAGGCCCGACGAACTCACCTGGGGCGCCCTCAGCGCCTGGGCTTGGTCAGGGTCGCGGGCGGCGGATTACTTCCAGACGGATCCTGATATCAACGCGGCGCAAATCGCTGTGATCGGGCATTCTCGCGGCGGCAAGACGAGCCTGTGGGCTGGCGCACAGGACAGCCGTTTTGCTTTGGTGTGCGTCAACGATGCCGGGGAAGGTGGTCCGGCACTGAGCCGCCGTAATTTTGGCGAGGATAATGCGGCGATCAATAGGAGTTTCCCCCACTGGTTCGCACCCAAATACGCGACCTACGCGGGCAAGGAGGACGCTTTGCCGGTGGATCAGCACGAGTTGGTCGCGCTGGTTGCCCCGCGCGGTTATCATGGCGCCGACGCGGCGAACGACCTGTGGGCCGATCCGCGAGGCTCGTGGCTGGCGCTCATCGAGGCATCGAAAATATGGGCGCTCTATGGCCCGGAGGCGGCGTTGAAGAACGAGATGCCGCTGGTGAACGACCTGCTCATCGACGGTCCTATGGCCTACCACATACGTGAGGGGGGCCATGGCCTTACACTGTTTGACTGGAAACTTCACCTCGACCACGCGGACTCATTATTCAAGAAACGGGTGAAGTGATCGCGATATGCTACAATGCTTCTTTGTGAAGAGTTGGCATTGCATAGGTCTGTGGATGGCCGCTAAAATGGATTTGTCGGTCACGCAGCATCCGTAAAATCACGTGGTAATGCGACGTCCGTCAGAGAAAAGACGGCAATCTTGAAGGCCTTTGGATGAAACTAAGAAAAAGTGAGGACAAAGATGAATAGACGTAATTTTCTCAAAACCATAGGACTCAGTGCTGCTTCTGTCCTGGCCGCAGGTCCATTTGGCCAAGGCTCCAACTCGCGAAAACGGAAGCTGAACATTCTTCTGTTCACCGCTGATGACCTTCACTGCAACTCCGTCGGTTGTTTCGGGGGTAAAGTACCTGGCCTCACTCCAAATCTTGATGCCTTTGCCGCCGAAGGGTTGCGATTTGAAAATGCACACGTCAACGTCGCCATTTGTCAGCCAAGTCGGGGTGTCCTGGCAACAGGACGTTACGGGCACAACAGCGGCATTATGGGATTCATGCACACCCAACGCGACATACCGACCATCATGCAAACCCTTAGGAATTCGGGCTACCTGACAGGAGTTCTTGGCAAAGTCGGCCACTCGACACCCCATGCCGACTACAAATGGGATTTCGTCCACGATCAGCAAGAATTGGGCAACGGGCGAGATCCCGAGCTCTACTACGGATACTGCAAAGAATTCCTTACTCGGTGCCGTGGCGAGGGTAAACCCTTTTACCTCATGGTCAACTCCCACGATCCCCATCGCCCCTACCACATTCCCGGAAAACCCATCCAGGGGGCCAAAGAACCTTCTAAAACATACAAGCCTAATGAGGTCGAAGTCCCCGGTTTCGTGCCTGACCTGCCGGGCGTCAGAGAGGAGTTGAGCTATTATCTAAATTCCGTTCGTCGGCTTGATGACACCTTTGGCAAGGCGATGCAGGCCCTCAGAGAGTCCGGCTTGGATGACAATACGCTCGTGATGTTCCTCTCCGACAACGGCATTGCCATTCCTTTCGCAAAATGCAATGCATACCTTGCCAGCACGCGTACGCCGTGGATCGTTCGCTGGCCCGGCATCGTTCAGCGAGGCACCGTCGACGCAGAACACTTCATCTCAGGAATCGACTTCTTCCCGACCGTGCTTGAAGCAGCGGACCTGCCCATCCCGAAAGGTCTCGACGGTTTCTCTTTTCTGCCTCTACTTAAGGGTGGCAGGCAATCGGGTCGCGACAGAGTCTTTAGTCAGATCGATATGAAGGCCGGCGGCGACGCCGTTCCCATGCGATGCGTTCAGAATAAACGCTTCGGTTATATCTTCAATCCATGGGCCGATGGCAAGTTCTGGTACCGAAACAACAACGAAGGACTTACCATGAAGGCTATGGTAGAAGCCGCCAAGGGAGACCCGCAAATCGCCGAGCGAGTCAATATGTTTCGACATCGTGCTATTGAGGAATTTTACGATCTTGGAAAGGATCCCGATTGTCTTAACAACCTCGTGGACAATTCTGAGTATAAAGACGACCTCAGAAAGATGCAGAACGAGCTTCACGAATGGATGAAAGAGACTCGCGATCCGCTATTGACAGCGTTCGAAAATCGCACATCGGTTGAAAAACGCACATCTGCGCTCGTCGACATTTATGGTGACAATTACGTGAATACTGCTCAGAGACAGGAGGAGGCGCCGCGTAGCGACAGGAAGAAGAACAGGAACAAAAGAAGTCAATGAGTGACTTCACTGAGCGTGTTGTTGCCAAACCGCCTCCCGGCTGTCGAGGGGTGGGGTGGTCTGGTTGATGGTTGGCAGTGTGGGCGCCGAGGAGGGAGATCGATTGCTGATTCGTTGGGCAACTTTGGCACTGAAAGCACCATTCGATATGCGGCTTACCCCAAGCCCACGAACCGCCCCTTTTTCAACGGCCTGCCGGCAAATGTTCTTTCAAGAAATCTCTTTGTTCAGGCCGCAGGTGCTTGGCGTGCCGCTCCTCCGGAGCTTTGCCCACCCGCACTCGGATTTAAGTGCACCACCGAAGATTCAGAGGTCTTCCTTCGCACGCATGTTGTGGCTTTCGCCATGCCGCTGTAATCCTATTCCTCGGCAGGTTTCTTCTCGAGCACGCGGTCCATTCGCGCCTTCCAATCGAGCAGATATTCTTTGCGCCATCCGTTAACGGTGTTCGCGCGGTTCTTTCCCTGGAAGGATAGCGACTCTGTTGGATTGTCATGCCAGTATGTGGGCCTTCTGTCTGGATCCGGTCGAACAAATGCGCCTCCCCAATGAGCAGTCTCAGGCCTGTCGGGATCACCATACAACAGGTACAATACGCTGGGTGTGTCACCCATCTTGATGTCTGCCTTCTTTCGCATGAACAGCGATCCCAGGTAACCGTGATTCTTGACGTTCGCTTCTGTGAAACTCCGGTTTCCAAGACCGTCGGCCTGCACACCGCCCATGTACACCCCTCGAAATGTCGAGTCGTTCTCAATCCACCAAAGATCACGGTGGTTGTTGAACAGGTAATCCCTTGCTTTTGGGTCCTGTCGGGTATTCCACGAGCCGATGGAATAGACTCGCAGCTTGCCCTTGATCTTAGGATCCTTGTGCACCGCTTGTGCCACATCGGTTATGGAACCCCACACGAGCACATAGAGAGGCCGTGGATCTTTGATCTTCGCCCTTTCTATGAGCAACTGGGCGCCCTCGCTGATCTCCGTCGCCGGTCGATCTCCTGACTGGGGGTCGATCGCTCCTTGTCTTGCCACCCGTCGCAGGGTGTCTGGGGAAGGGTAATTGGGCGACCACGTGCGCAGATTGACGTAGTCCTTCTCATACGCCGCGATGCACTCCCGGATATCCTGTACCCGGCCGCCGTGTGGGGGAGAACTGATAAGGCCCTCGGTCTCGAAAACATCTGCGTAGATCAAGTAGTGCACCATAGACTGGAAATCATCAGGATCACTCCCACCGATGTCCGTGGAGACAATAACACGCGATCGTCCTTCAGCATCGAGTTGGTTGCTGAGGGCTGTGCTGCAAATGGCCAAAACGGAAACAAGGATAATTCTGTTGAGTGTCACGGACTGCCATCCTTTCTTTGGTTTGCAGATTCATTTTGTAAGTATTACGGAAATCTACAACTCACAACCCATCTTTTCAAATGCAAAATCACTTGGGGCCGTACAATTGCGCAAATATCCAGCCTAAAATGACAACCTTCTTATACTCGGCCGCATTCTCCACTGCCCAATCCTCATGAGCGTACACGGGGATGCTGCGATCAGACAGTCAACAGCCAGGCCACCCTGGTTGTGACCCTTCCGGTGTTGAAAAACAGAGATCGTCGAGTGAATCGCCCATGGAAAAGAGACGAGAACACGACCGATGCGTCCCAAATTGAGAAGACAACCCCAAATGGCCCTTGCGAAAACGCTCCACGTTACGGCAGAACAATCAAATCGCCGTAAACCCGGAAATACAAACCACTAATCCACCCAAAATGCGACCCAGAACGAAAGGTTGCGGAATTGCCGTTGGTCACAGCATTCATTTGCAGGGGGCGGTCCAAAATGGTATAATATCCACGTCTCTGTGAGGAGTATAGTGCATGGTTTTACAAAGGGTCGCAGCGAAGACATTCCTATGCTTGTTCCTGTTGGCTATGCTGACAAACAGCCCCGCGAACGGTGAGAAGACGATTCCGGCCGGTCACCTCTACGACAAAATGCGGGGAATGTGGTTAGGCCAGTTGATAGGTAACTGCACCGGAAGGGCGACCGAAGGAAGGTATTCCGGGCCTTCGCCTAATCCTGACGCGGCGGTTCCGTGGGTCATTAAGCAGGAATGGGACGGCGATGACGACACCGATATAGAGTATGTTGCCCTGCATATACTCGAAGCAAATGGCCTGGGCTGGAACCCACAGGAAATCGCTGAACAATGGTCCACTCATATCGGTGGCTCGGGCATATACATCGCAAACAAGCAGGCCTGGTATCTTATCGCAGACGGCTGCTTTCCGCCCGAGACGGGAAGCCGGACTTATAATGAACACTGGTACTCGATTGACTCACAGATAACAACCGAGACGCTTGGGGCTATTTCTCCCGGTTGTGTCCAATCTGCAATCGATCTTGCCGGGAAGTTTGCGAGCTTCACAAATACGGGGTTTCCCGTTCACGCCGCTCAATTCTACAGTGCGATGTACGCCACAGCCTTTTTCGAGCCCAATGTCGTGAATCTTGTGGCGGAAGGCCTGACAGTCGTGCCGACGACGAGCCGAACGTATCAGGTCGTT
>DATKWR010000409.1:0-3859 GCA_035529475.1 Sedimentisphaerales bacterium
GTATCGGTACATTGCTGAATGGAGGCTGTAGGCACGGAGGCTTGCTGTCCCTTCAAGTCCCTGCTCTCAAACATTCCCTCCGCGGGCAGGGGCTTTTTTTGTTAGCCCACCGCTATTCAGGTTGAGGCCTCCCCAAAAACAGCCGGGGCCTATGCCGAGTCAATCAGCATAGGCCCCGAAGCAAAACGTGTTAGTGTTCCAGTAGGAACCAAGTGGCGTTCAACCGCCTTCGGACTTACTGTTTCGGATACAACGCTATATCGTCAAAGAAGACAAGGCCGAGACCACCTGCCTGAGGCTCGCCCTGGCCGAAACCGATAGTGATCGAATCGACGTTCGTCAGATCCACACCTTCGAACTGCTGTAGGTCGATCACCCAATTGGTCCAGGCGCCTGTCAGGGCTGCGTTAGGATCTTCGTTGTAAACGGTCACCGCGTTGCTGCCTGCGTTGGCAATGGCAACATACATCGGCTCGGCCACATTCGCCGCATCGCCTCTGAACCACAGCGACAATTGCCCGACCCCCTGAGCCGTCCAGTCACGCGGGTAATCCAGCGCCAGAGTGGCCGCAGAGGACCGGTAGAAGTTGTCGTAGAAGTACGGCATGGACTGAGCGCCGCCATGAACGATCCCGGTTTCAACGAAATGCTCACCGGCCTCAAAGTTCGGCCTTGGATGGCCTACGATGGAACCGTTTGTCTGGACTAACCATCCATCGGCCCACGCGTCAAATATTCTGTCGGGCTTGGTGTCGGTGTAGCTCTCGACGTTGTCCACAACAATGAACGGATCTATGGTGAATTTCCAGACCTTGCCCGTGGCGGTTGTCCCATCCGCGTTAAGCTCATCGACCCTCCAGTAATACGTCTGGCCTATCTCGATAGCTTGCGGAAGGATATAACTGGTATCCTGCTGCATCGTGACGGGTATCAGCGCCTCCGGATCGGTGCCGAAGTTCACGGCGTGCAGAATCGCGCTATCTCCCGGCGTCCAGCTAAGGGCCGTTACGTTGGCGAGCTGATGTGACGACCGATTGGCCGGGCTTGGCGACCAGGCATCGAGCTTGTCAATACGCATGACCTGCGTGAACTCCTCGGCCGTCAGCACTCTGTCGTAAAGACGGACATCGTCAATAGCCCCCAGGAAATACCTCGCCGCAGCTGTGGCACGATAGCCGATAGCCATATCAACGCCGGCCGTGATAGAAAACGCAGCGGCGGTCGTGCTAGGCGTTGTGTCGTCTTTGCCGTCCAGCCACAGTTGCACATCCGGGTAGGAGACCGTCGCCCCCCGAATCATAGTCAGTGCAACATGGTGCCAGTTGTCGTCGTTTAGCGCCGTACTGCCCACCACGTTACCACCCCCGTGCTCGACGCGTAGCCTGCCCAGGGCAAGCCGGAAGTCCACTCTGAGCCTGTTGCTGTTGGTCCCCCAGCTTGCGATAGTCCGGTCACCGCCGTCGGTGGTCTTGACCCAGGCCGTTACGGTGAACGGCTGTTGTGCGCCGCTTGCGTCGGCCAGAATACCCTTGTAGCCGTTGATGCTGACATAATCACCATTGCCGTCGAGTTCCAGAGCACTGCCTTCATACCCGGGCACCCACTTCGCATCACCGCGAATCACTCCAAAACGGTTGTTGCCGGAATAGTCCAGCGCCGTCCTGTGAGCGCCCTCATCGAACGTCCAGTACCCCACAAGATTCGGGTCGTCGATCAGCGCCGGAACATTCGCGGGAAGGGTCGTGAAGCTCCAGACCGGGCCGACATTCGTCGCGGGGGCCACAAACTCATCGACACGCCAATAGTAGGTTGTGCCCGCTTCCAGCGCAGCAGGAGCATAGGTCGTTCCCTGCTGCATCGGAGATACTTGCTGCAAATTCTGCGGATCGGTGCCTAAGTACACGTTGTGCAGAATCGCACCCTTGCCGGGCGTCCAACTCAACTGGGCGTCAAGCAGGACGTTCCCCTGCCCGTCATAGGGGCTCTCGAAATGCGCCTCCAGAGGCAGCGTGCCGAAGCTCCAGACCGAGCCGGTAAAGACATTACCGTCGGCATCAATCTCATCAACGCGCCAGTAGTACGTCGCTCCCGGTGTCAGAGCGGCCGTTAAGTCATGCTTTGGCTGATCGGTTTGACCTGACAGATCTGATTCATCGATCGTCTCGTCAGTACTGAGATAAATCTTGTGTGAAACCGCAGTGGTGCCGGCTTTCCACTCCAGCGAAGTCGTATCGACCTCGACCGCGCCGTCAGCCGGGTTCGGACTGTAGGCCCCCGGACGGTAGAACAACGCTTTGACTTCCTCGGCCGACAGTGCCCTGTTATACAGCTTGACGTCGTCCATCAAGCCGGTATAGAAGTTTGTTATGTCGGGTCGGCAGCCCAGCGTGAACTTGGTGATGCCGGTTATGGGTTTGGTCTTTTCGGTACCGCTGTGCCATGGCTGACCGTCCAGATAGATAGCCACGTTGCCGGTGCTGGCATCCTTGGTAAATACCCAATACTTCCAGTCGCCTGCGTACTCCTGGGCAGTGGCGGTCTTGTTTATCCTGTCATATGCGGTGCCGTCCCATCCGGTGTCGAAATACACAACGCCGCCGCTCCAGGGAACATGGCAACTGAACTCTCGAGAATTATTGTTGGCCGGATCCTGAAATGCAGCGATGGTGAAGTTCGACTGAGGCTGTACAACCGGATCCCCGTACAGCCAGACGGCACAGGTGAACTGCATTTTGATCGTGGACCACGCTGCAGCCGGGATGTCCACGTACACGTTGCCATGCAGGTCCAGAGCACTACCGTGAATTCCCTCAATCCATGCAGCACCTACAACTGTTCCGTCATAGCCGTTGCCCGACGAATCAGCGGCCACAGTGCCTTCACCATCGTCGAGCGTCCACCAACCAACGAGGTTGGGGTCTTGGGCATTGGCTGAGCTTATCAAGGCTACGCTCAGCGCCAAAACAAGGTAAATCAGTTTTCGAGACATAGTGGTTTTCCTTCAAAAAAAGTTTAACTCTAAATGTACCGATAACCAGGCATGTTTCTATCGGCTGAAAATGGCTTGCTCTTGACAGTTTTCATTGACCTCCTTCCTTCACACCCGCCGCCCTTGACGGCCCATAAGGGTGTCAGCCTTATGCAACTTGTTTTCACCAAATTCGCCCCGTTGCTGTCAAGGGGAATCTGCGTTTTTTTGCCCGGTTCCTGCACAGGCAACCAGCCCCGGGACAGCCGCGGCCTGTACCGAGTCAATCCGCCACGCGTACGGCGCGTCAGTCAGTACAGGCCCCGGATTCATCATACGCATTCTTCCTACCTTCTCCTGCAAGCGGGAAACGCAGGCATCAGATCATCGCCATGTCAGAACGGCTTGTCAAACGGCTTGGTCACGCCCGCAAGCCCGGCAACCTCCTCCGGTGACAACGCCCGGTCGTAGAGCCGAAAATCATCCATCATACCAACATAGTAGTTCGCAAGGTCGGGTCTGCAGCCGATTGTGAATGCCGTAACTCCTGTCATTGTGCGGGTCATACCGCTACCACTGTGCCAGAGAGCACCATCAAGGTAGATGCTTTGCTCGCCCGTATCGGCATCCTTGGTGAATGTCCAATGCTGCCACGAACCTTCGTATACCGCAGGAGTCGCGGCTTTGGAGATCCTGTCATAACCGCTGGCTGGGGCGGTGCCTCCTGTATCGAAGTACACCGTACCATTGCTCCAGGGACAGTGAGATGACGCTACCCTTGAATCGCTTACAGCAGGGTCTTGAAAGGCCCCGAAAATGAAACCGGCCTGAGGCTGCGCCGCCGCGTCGCCATACGCCCAGAACGCAATCGTGACCTGTTTTTCAATAGAG
>DATKWR010000410.1:0-2194 GCA_035529475.1 Sedimentisphaerales bacterium
CCTCACCTGCGGCTTCGACTTCGCCTTCGGCCCCGGCGGAGGTCATGGCACTGAACGAAGCAAACTTCGACTCGCAGATCCGGCAGGGTGTCGTCCTGGTGGACTTCTGGGCGACCTGGTGCGGGCCGTGCAGGATACAAGGCCCCATCGTCGAGCAGGTGGCCAAGCAAATCGGCGGCGCCGCCAAGATCGCCAAGCTCGACGTTGATGCCGCTACGACGATCGCGCAGAGATTCAATATCGACAGCATTCCGACGCTCATCGTCTTCAAGGATGGAAAGCCCGTGCAGCAGTTTGTCGGCATAACCGAGGCCGAGACGCTGGTCTCAGCAATCCAGGGCGCGCTGAAGTCCTAAGGCCCAGCAATAGCTCAGCGTCCATGTTTTCTTCAAACGTTGGGTGGGCACGGGTGCGGTCGACATTCGGTGGCGGATTACGATTCATTCCTAACGGTTGTCTTTTCGACCGGAGGCCGAAGGCCGGAGTGGAGAAATCTGGCTGCGAACGACAAATCTACCCTATCCGCCGCCAGATGTCTCGACTGCGCTGCGCTCCGCTCGACATGACAGAACGCGTGCCTGAGAGCCTTGCAACCCCGCATGAACCTCCCACCATATTCAGAGCGCACCCGTTGGGCATTTATACAGAATCGTATAGACACGGTTGACCCAGGGAGGCTATAATCAGACGTGTGAGATTCTTAACGGCAGCGGATATAGGAGAATAGTCTATGAAAGCTCTTCAGGACAAGAAACGCGTATTGGGGCTGTTATTATTGGTCGGCGTTCTTTCGGCCATCGCAATCTATCGAATAGGTTTCCATATCCCTGTGCCCGGCTTTGACGAAGAGGCTCTAAAGTCTCCGGAGCAGGGACACTCGCAAGAGGCGGAGCCAGCGGCTTCTGCGGACCCGCCGGGGCCGGTGTTTCAGCCACCTGCCGCGGCCGATCCGAGGCGAGAACTGCCGGCAGAGCGCCCATACCGCTCGGACCACCCGTTCTACTTCCGCGTGGCGTTCGGAGCCGAAGGCGCCGACTCGATGTTGGGCATGATCGACGAATCCGCAGGGACAGGCACAGGGTACAATGTCGCCTATATCGATGAGAATATGAATGGCGACCTGACGGATGAGGCCGCGAAGACGTTTGCCCGCACCCAAAGTGGCAGCCGGGCGGGCGAGTTGGAGCGCCGATTTGAATTCACAGGCCCGTTTAAGACAGGGCAAAGCGCCAAGTACACGCTCGACATCTACGCACTCCCCTTCTGGGGTCGCCCAGGCGTACAGAGGCTCGACTGCAGCTTCTTCTGGTTTTTGAATGTCAATCAATGGAACTACTTTTTCATTAACGGCAAGATGACGCTCTTTTCCAGTGCCGCGGATGCTCTGAGAGGCACGCCGGTCCGGCTGGGCGGCTCGTGCAAATGGGATATCAGCGCCCAAACCCGGGACGGCAAGCCGATGATTTCCGCCGGACTGAAGGACGATAACGGCTGCACCCTGCGAATAATCGGCAGACGGGGGGGCGGAACCATATCTCCCACGCTGACCCTCATCCAGGATGGAAAAGTCAAAGCGGAAGAGAAAATGAAGTTTGGCTGAAGCGGCGTATGCGATACGCCCGTCATGTTGGCGGACGGCACATATACCGCGAAGGTCGAGCTCGATATGGGACCCTATTGGGGAAAGGTCGCCGGAACCAAGACCGTCCAGATCAGGAAGTAGCTGGCCTGGGATTTCGACCATAATTTGACCCAGGAAAAATCTGGAAGAGGGTTGAAAGGTGGTTCTGTAGCCATGCTACAGTATCTTGAGCGTGGAAATTGCTAGCAAATGAATCATTAGCACAGAAAGGCACAACATTATGAAGAAGCTCATCATCGTATGTATGGCCGCAGCGGCTACTCTATCTTGTGCGACTCTGTCGGGCAAGCGCTCCGAGAGTCTCTTCAACGGCAAGGACCTGGCGGGCTGGCACGTCGATGTGCCCAAGATGGATAACGACCCGAGCGTTAAAAGCCCGTTCATCGTTCGCGATGGCCTGCTGGTTAGTCTCGGCACGCCCAACGGGCACCTCATCACCGACGCAGTCTATCAGAACTACCGGCTCGAAGCTCAATACCGCTTCGCCGCCAAACCAGGCAACTGCGGCATCCTCATTCACGCCTCGACCCCGCGCTCGCTCTACAAAATGTT
>DATKWR010000411.1:0-2850 GCA_035529475.1 Sedimentisphaerales bacterium
CGGACCCAGGATGACGGCCAGCAGGACGGCACCGACCATGTGCCCGCTTGTCCCGGGCATGGCCGGTAACTGGAAATTGACCATCTGTGCGGCAAAGACGAACGCGCCGAGGATACCCATCAGGGCGAGCTTGTCGGCGGCGATCACCTGCCTGACCTTCCTGCAGATAACGCTGAGGCCGGCGGCGCTAATCGCCAGTGTCGCGCCGGCAACCGGAATCGATAACAGTTCATTCGCCATGTGCATAGTCTATTCCTCCCGAAAATCCTCTTCTGCTTAAAACATCATTTGCGCCCGAAGGGCCACCACAACGGCGTCGGCGGTCGCCCCGCCGCCCGGATTGGCTACATACTGAATGCTCGGGCTGACATTGACCCACGGCGCGACCAAGACGTTGTAATAAAGCTCGAAGACACTTTCATAGTCTTCAGTAAAAGTCGTGGACGCGGCATTGCTGAAAGTGCCTTGAGCAAAACCGGCGCCCAACACGTCCTCGTCCCGGCCCTCCACGATTCCCTGGTACTGAAACCCGAGGCTCCAGAAACTCGTGATATCATTCCTGCTGTCGTCTGCGTATCCATATCTGAAGAACGTGCCGAGTCCCTGGCTGTCATCGGGGGTGGTATTCTCTTTAGTCAGCATCTGGTCGCAGCTCAGGTAGAACCCGACGTCGTCGCGATGGCTCTCAAGGGCGTCGGAATGGCCTTTCGGCTGCGGGTCGTTCCACAGACCCAGCCGATACGCACCCTGGAGATCGCCCCTGCTCGAAGGCAGCACGGGCGTTACGCCGGTCTCGAAGACATAGAAGAAATAATCTTCTTTGTGAAACGCGGTTCGCAGGCCCGTTTCCCTGGCGTCGTTTTGCGCATCCACCGCGCCCGCGGAGAGATACCAGTCTTCGACCGGGTTGTAGTAGCCGGCCGCCCCGAGAGCATAGTCCGGCAAAGGAATCGTCGGATTGTTGACGAGGGCGCCGTTGAGAAACTGGCTTGTTTCGTCGTTGGCGAAGGCGCTGGTGTCGAACGCCACGGGGCATCCGCTGCATTCGAATCCGCCGGTCAGGTCCATCTTGCCCACCCTCAGCAGAAACCTGCCCTCCAGCATGGATTGTTCGTACCACAGCTCGGTGACATCCGCGGAACGCCTGGGCCGTGCATCCGCGTTCACGCCGAACACGCTTCCGACCGAGGGGCTGTCAATGCCGCCCGATTTCGACCACCCGCCTTCCGTGTGCACAAAGACGATGGCGCCTTCAATACCGAGCAGCTCTTGCAGGTCACCGGTCAGTTGTAGGTCGTAGCTGCCCGAATTTCGACCGGCCCGCCGATGCGTGCTGATACCGCCGTTGACGTTCTGCTGGTAGATGCTTGTTACACTCAGCTCGGCCACGATTCCAAGGTCGGCAAGAGTCTCGTCGAGGCCGAAGAAGCGTTCCGCCATTGTCTGCGATTGCCGGATGTCACGCGCAGCGCCGGCACTGCCGGACTCCGCGCTCCGGGCGCAGGGCAAATCTGCCTGGCTCAAAAGCAGCGCGATACCGCACGAGATACTGGCTCTCTTGTTCATGTTCACCGTTTCCTGGTTTGCGGCGTGCGGGCGTGAGCCTCCGTGAAGCAGGCCAGCCAAACCGCTGCGCATAAAAATATGAAATTCGTGCTACCCTGTCAATGAAGTAATTGACAGAATGGGAAAAATTTCTTAAACAAGCCCACTGGGCAAAGAAACGGCTGTTTTAGGAGAAGAGTTCTGCAAAAGTTCAGTTAGGAGATCTTATGTCATCTTCAAAGAAAGTTCTCGTCATCGATTTGGACAAGACCTGCAACAACCAGAAGCTTTTGGACGGCGAACCAGGAACGCGAGGAATGCGCTCGGGCCGGGTCTATTTGGGGCCCGGTCTGGCCTGCGGCCAACACAGCACCAAGGATCGCGAGGAATTGCTTGTTTTCCTTTCGGGCCGGGGCGAGCTGCTTATCGGCGAGAAGGACCGCTTCCAGGTGGGGCAGGGAAGGGTCTGCTACATACCTCCCCAGACGCCCCATGACGTCAAAAACACGGGCGCCGAGCCGCTTGTCTATGTCTATTGTGTTACCCCCGTGAGTGGCGAGTTCAGTCAGTAATAGAAGTTCTGCAAAATCGACGTTGGGCATATTTGTTGAAGGCTCAGATCAAGGCCGGTCCGGCCAACGTGCTGGGAATTCACTTTACTTGCGAAGGCGGGCCGGAGAGCAGGCAAAAAAAATCAAAAAGTTGGAAAAAAATACTTGTCGAAACCGCCAAAGCGAGTATAATAGAATATATAGTTATGGTCCTTTTCTTCTAAATATGTCTTGGTTTTGGTGAGACGGTCGTTCTTCATAAGTTCGCAGTATATCTTTTCATTGAAAAACTGTCTCACAGGGGCTGGCGTTTTATGGCGATGCCAGCCTTTTTTGTGCGCTTTGTGCAGGCCCACCATGTGGGCGAGGGTATCGGCCGGGATCGGGATTGAACCCGGCGGATCACTTCGTGTTCAGGTTTCCTATTCTTCCTAAGCCCGATAAAGGTGTTGCTGAGCAGAAAAAATGCCCTCACCGCCTCAAGAATTGACTTGCTAACGGTTCCGGTATCTGTTAAAATAACACCAAGTATGGACTCGGCTAAACGGAAACTGGGTGTTTTATTATTGTTGTTCTCGCCATAGGTGGGGCATTTCATTTTTGCTACCCTGGGAGAGACTGAGGGAAAGAATGTCTTGAAAAGAAAGGGCGTTAGTATGTGCAGGCGAAGGGGATTCACACTTATCGAGCTTCTTGTGGTTATTGCCATCATTGCTTTGCTGATGGGGATATTGATGCCGGCGCTGTCGCGCGT
>DATKWR010000412.1:0-3955 GCA_035529475.1 Sedimentisphaerales bacterium
CTCTTCCGCCGCGTGACACTGGATCTCGGGACAACGGACCAGGCACAACTGCCCACCGACCGGCGGATCCGGGAGTTCGCCGAGAACAACGATCCGCAGCTTGTGGAGTTGTACTTCCAGTACGGCCGTTACCTCCTGATCGCAAGCTCACGGCCGGGGGCCCAGCCGGCGAACCTGCAGGGGATCTGGAACGACAATCTCAACCCGCCATGGGACAGCAAGTGGACGACCAACATCAACACGGAGATGAACTACTGGCCGGTCGAGGTCACGAACCTGTCCGAATGTCACGAGCCCCTCTTCGCCATGCTGGAGGACGTGGCCGAGTCCGGCCGCAAGACGGCAAAGGTCCACTACAACTGCCGCGGCTGGGTCCTGCACCACAACACGGACCTCTGGCGAGGCACGGCCCCCATCAACCATTCGAATCACGGGATCTGGCCCACCGGCGGCGCGTGGCTGTGCCAGGACCTCTGGGAGCATTACCTGTTCACGGGCGACGAGGCGTTCCTCAGGCGACGCGCGTATCCGCTGATGCGAGAGGCGGCGCTGTTCTTTGTGGACTTCCTGATTGAAGATCCGAAGACCGGATGGCTGATCAGCACGCCGTCGAATTCGCCGGAGAACGGCGGCCTCGTGGCCGGCCCTGCAATGGACCACCAGATCATTCGCGATCTCTTCGGCAACTGCATCAAGGCCTCGGAGGTCCTCGATGTGGATGGTGATTTCAGAGAGGAACTCCGCAATCTGATGCCCCGGATCGCGCCGAACCAGATCGGCCGGTACGGCCAGCTTCAGGAATGGCTCGAAGACAAGGACAACCCCAAAAACCAGCATCGGCACGTCTCCCACCTGTTCGGCCTGCATCCGGGCAAGGAAATCACCCGCCGGGGCACGCCTGACCTTTTCGCCGCGGCGCGCAAGTCACTGGAATTCCGAGGCGACGGCGGCACAGGCTGGTCCATGGCCTGGAAGGTCAACTTCTGGGCACGGTTCGAGGATGGCGATCACGCCTACAAGATGCTCAGCAGCCTTCTGACGCCGCAGCGAATGTACCCCAACATGTTTGACGCCTGTCCGCCGTTCCAGATCGACGGCAACTTCGGCGGCACTGCCGGTATCGCTGAGATGCTGCTCCAAAGCCACGCGGGCGAGCTTCATCTGCTACCGGCCCTGCCTTCCGCATGGCCGACCGGCCATATCAAGGGCCTGCGCGCCCGCGGCGGATTTGAAGTGGACCTCGAATGGAAGGACGGAAAGTTGACAACGAGCACGATCTGCTCGAAGCTCGACAATAAATGCAGAGTCCGCACCCACGTGCCGGTCCGCGTGACATGTAAAGGCAGGCCGGTCAAAACGGCGGCGCCGGAAGACGACGTTGTTGAGTTTGATACGCAAGCCAATCGAACGTATATTATCCTGGCCGACTGACAAGAAACATTGTTCAAAATAAAGAGAGACGAATATGAGACCTTCACGGGCGACAGCCATTGCGGCATTGTTCACAGCAGGCGTCCTTATCGCGGGATGCTCGATGTTCGGCGTCACGACAAGCAGGCACAGCGAAGAAGAATGGAATCGCTTGAAATTGTGGTACGACGAGCCGGCTCAAAAATGGACCGAAGCGCTGCCCGTCGGAAACGGACGCCTGGGAGCCATGGTCTTCGGCGAGGTGGAAAACGAGCGCTTGCAGCTCAACGAGGATACTGTCTGGGCGGGTCAGCCCATCGAACGAGACCGCGTCGGGGCCTACAAATACTTGCCTGAAGCCCGAAGGCTGATCTTTGAAGGAAAATATGCTGAGGCGCAGGACATCATGCAGCGCGAGTTCATGG
Organism: Sedimentisphaerales bacterium; assembly: GCA_035529475.1. Classification (GTDB taxonomy): domain Bacteria; phylum Planctomycetota; class Phycisphaerae; order Sedimentisphaerales; family Anaerobacaceae. The sequence continues at coordinate 1,836 of DATKWR010000412.1, forward strand.
GGCCGCGGCTGATTCGCAGCTATCAGACGCTCGGCGATTTGCAGCTTCGATTCCGGCATGGCGGCAGCGCCGTCGATTACCACCGGGAGCTTGACCTTGACGCCGCGATTGCGTCTGTAAGATACCGAATCGGCGATGCAACTTTCACACGCGAGGTTCTCTCCAGTCCGGTGGATCAATGTATCGTTGTGCGCCTGTCATGTGACAAGCCGGCACAAATCACATTCGATGCGAAACTGTCCCGCCCTGAGGATTTTGTTGCTGAAACCGTGTCTCCGGACCGGATCGTGATGAAAGGTCAGGCCACAATGGAAGGTGAGCACAGGGGCGTCAAGTTCGAGGCCCAGCTTCGAATACTCCCTGAAGGCGGCAAGCTAACGGCAACCAATGAAGGCTTACGACTGGACAAGGCGGACTCGGCAACGCTGTTGATTGTCGCCGCTACCAACTATCGGGGCGATGATTCGGGGGCCGCTTGCGATGAGCAATTAGCCTCTGTGGCAAAGAAGGACTATCCTGAGCTGCGACGTGCACACGTGGCCGGGCACAGGCGTCTGTTCCGAAGGGTGGCGCTGGATCTCGGTTGCACAGATGCGGCGGAAAAACCGACAGACGAGCGTCTGGCTGCGATGAAGGACGGTGCCGACGACCCCGGCCTGTGCGCTCTTTATTTTCAGTTCGGCCGCTACCTTCTGATGTCCAGCTCGCGCCCGGGGTGCATGCCCGCCAACCTTCAGGGCTTGTGGAATGAGCACATCAAGGCGCCGTGGAACTGCGATTACCACATCAACATCAACGTCCAGATGAATTACTGGCCCGCGGAGGTATGCAACCTGTCCGAGTGCCACGAGCCGTTCTTCGACCTTGTGGACAACCTGCGGTCGCGCGGGCGAAAAACTGCGAGAGACGTTTATAATTGCCGCGGCTTTGTGGCCCATCACACCACCGACGCATGGTTCTGGACTAGTTGCATCGGGAATGTGGGATATGGGATGTGGCCCACCGGCGCCGCATGGTGCTGCCAACATCTCTGGGAACATTATGCCTTCAGCGGTGATCGGGAGTTTCTCCGGACGCGGGCGTATCCCATCATGAAAGAAGCCGCCGAGTTCTTCCTCGACTACCTCGTCGAAGACCCAAAAACGGGCAAGCTGGTTTCGGGGCCGTCGATATCACCCGAAAACCGCTTCCGCACACCTGACGGCAAAAACTCCAATCTGACAATGGGTCCCGCTATGGACCAGCAAATCATCTACGACTTGTTCACCAATTGCATCGAGGCTGCAAAAGTACTGGAAATTGAAGACGAATTCGTCACGCAGGTAAAGACGACGCGCCGAAACCTGGCCGGCCCGCAGATCGGCTCGGACGGCAGATTGATGGAGTGGAACGAGCCGTTTGAGGAGCCCGAGCCGGGCCATCGCCACGTCTCACACTTGTTCGCCCTGCACCCAGGCAAACAAATCACCGTCAACGGCACACCCGACCTGGCGGCCGCAGCGCGAAAGTCACTGGACTACCGTCTTTCACACGGCGGCGGGCATACCGGCTGGAGCAGGGCCTGGATCATCAATTTCTGGGCCCGTCTTCAGGATGGCGAGAAAGCCCACGAAAACGTGCAGGCGCTGCTGCAAAAATCGACACTGCCCAATCTTTTCGATACGCATCCGCCGTTTCAGATTGACGGCAACTTCGGCGGGACCGCCGGCATTGCCGAGATGCTGCTGCAAAGCCACACGGGCGAGCTTCATCTGCTGCCCGCACTGCCTTCGGCCTGGCCGAACGGCCATATCGAGGGTCTGCGCGCCCGCGGCGGCTTCGAGGTGGACATTGAATGGAAGAACGGCAAGCTCAGCACCGGCGTTATACATTCGAGACTTGGTGGAAAGTGCTCAATTCGTTCGGCCGCAGCGGTCAAGCTCAAATCGAACAGGTCGATCTTTGGACAAACCATTGAGTTCGACACGGACCCCGGACGTACCTACGTCCTGTTAGTGGATTAGCTGCTCGCGCGGTTTTGCGCGGGCAGAGTGTTGATAAACGCCCAAGCTCAGAATATGCTATTGTGCGAACACACGGGTATTTTGAAGCGCGACATTATGCAAACAAGGAAATTAGGC
>DATKWR010000413.1:0-3238 GCA_035529475.1 Sedimentisphaerales bacterium
TGGGATAGCCCATCGTCGAGCCGTTTGTCGTGGTGCCATATCCATCCAACCAGGCCACATAGACCAGGTTGCTGCCGGCCTGGCCGGCGGGGATATCGTTGTAGGACTCGAAATCCTCAACGAGCACGTAGTCGGCCACCGAGAAGCTCCAAACGGCGCCGGTTGTGATCGTTCCGTCGGTGCTGACCTCGTCGATACGCCAGTAGTAAGGCCCGCCGGCCATCTGAACGCCTTCTGGCGGCGTATAAGAGGTCGCGCTCTGACGGCCGCGATAGATTCCCGTTGTGTCGGAGGTATCCGTATTGACCACAGCATCTCTATCGGCGCCGAAATAGACATCGTGTTGAGAGGCTTTCTCTCCCGGCGACCAGCTCAGGGGCGTCGCCTGGTTGATCGGCGTCAGAGCACCGCTGCTCGGGTTGAGGGCTCCGGCCCGAAGGGGATCTTCGCCTTTGCTCACGATCTCGGCCACTTTCGCAGCGCTGATGGCATAGTCAAACAGTCTGACGTCGTCCATCAGCCCGTCGTAGAAGCAGTTCCCGCTGCCTGTGCTGACGGGCCGGCCCAAACGCATGGCCGCGAAACTCTTGACGTTCGTGTTATGCGCTGCATAGCCCACTTCCACACCATCGACGTACAACCTGCAACCCTCTGCCAGGTCCCACGTGGCCGCCACGTGTCGCCAACCCGTGCCGCCAACTTCCGGGCCGTCTATGGTAATGTCATTTCCTGCCCCGTCTTCTTCGAGGAAGAAGTCCAGCTCGCCGTTGCCGGGGTCGTCGATGTTGATATGGATCTCATTCTCGCCGCCATAACCGTCGCCGTTGGCGATCTGGCAGGCCCACCAGAGCATCCCTTCGTCGTTGTTCGCGGCATCGCCCTGTGTGGTGTTGATCCACATCAGGATGGAGCCTTTAGCCGTGGTTACTATCGTCGGCGGCATCTCCACATAGCCTTGGCTGTCCCCGAGGAACTCCAGCGCCATGTTGAACAGGCCCTCGACCCATTGCACGGTGCCGCGCGGCCCTGGCACAATGGTGCCGTGATTCTCATGGCCTGAGAAGTCGAGCACCTTCGTGCCCGCGCCGGCCTCGAACTTATACCAGGCGACCAGGTTCGGATCCGTGACGGGAACGCTGGTTAGCGTCGTGAAGCTCCAGACATTGCCTTTGTGCGTGGCACCGCCATCGAACTCATCAACGCGCCAGTAGTAAGTCTTGCCCTTCGCCAGAGGACCGGGCGGGGTGAAGCCTGGCGTCATCACTGGTGAGCCGCCGGTGGCGTTGCTGACGGTGTCAAAATTGTCGCCGAAATAGACGTAGTGCAATTTGGCGCCCAAACCAGCCGTCCAACTCAAAGCCACATCGGTCGCTACATACTTGGTACCGCTTGGTGGAACTGGATTGTACGCCTTCTTAGGAGAAATCCAGAAGCTCCAGACAGGGCCTTTGTGCTTGGTTGAAGCGTCGGCTTCGACTTCGTCAACTCGCCAGTAGTAGGTTGTGCCCGGAACCAGGCCCGCCGGATAGGGATCGCCGGGCATACCCAGGCCAACGGGGAAAAGCGGTGAGGTTAGGTTGCCCCGGAAGGTATTGCCTGTGCCGGCGTTGACATCCTCAAAGCTCTCGCCCAGATACATGTCGTGCGAGACCGCAGAGTCCCCAGCAGTCCACGAGATAGTCAGCCACGTCTGCGCAACAGGGGCACCGTCTTTCGGATCCGGGCGGCGGGCGAGCAGGTTGCTGGCGCGAGCGATTGCCGCGAGACCATCGTTCATTATCGCCTGAACATCTTCAGGTGTAAGAACGGCATTAAAATAGCCCACCTCATCAATGCTTCCGTTGAAGAAGCCGCCGGCAGAGCCGGCGTCAGATCTTGCGCCAATCAAAAACCGTCTCGTCGGGTCGAGCCGCATATCTGCTCCCGACGTGCCGGCTAATTGGCCGTCATGATAGAGCTGCATCGTATCTACGTCATAGGTGGCAACGACATGATGCCATTGACCGGCCGTGGTATTGGCGCTGATACTTCTCCAAGAGGTGTTCTCGTACGTCTCATAAAGGATTCTCTGTTCAGCGCTGTACATCATAAGGCCCCAGTTCACGGAGCCGGGAGCGCCACTGGCTGCGTGCTGCCCCCTTGAAATCATATGGTTCCAACTTTGGGTGGCCGGGAAGTTGTACCAAAACGATACGGAGAAAACGTTGACATTCAGAGCTTCCGCATTGCCGCAATTAACGTAACTCGATGACCCGTTGAACTGCAAGGCACTGCCTGACTGACCGGCAATCCAGGCAGGTGCGCCCAGCAGCGTGCCATCATTGTTATTCCCAGAGGCATCTCCAGTAATATTACCTGTTCCCTCGTCGAGGAGCCATGTGCCAAGAACGGTTGCGGGATCAACTTTGGCATAGCTTTGTCCTGCAAACATCAAGCTAACGACAATAAGACTGATGCAAATTGTGGTGAAGCGGCTCATTTTAGTTACCTCCATCAGAGTCTTCATTTTTCCCCCTCGTCTCAACTGAAAACTGATAGAACAATTCGGTATGGGTCCTGGATCCTACGAGGCTCTTTAAGCGTTCGACCAGGACATTCTTCTCGCCGACTTGACTCCACCTCCTTTCATTCACAAACCGCCCTCTCATGGCAAAGCTATGTTTTTGCCAACGCATAGGGATATGCGAACCCCACTCTTGCGAAAGTTACCACAATCCCCTGCCGGCTGTCAAGGAAAATCCGGCTGCGCCGCAAAGGCGGGCTTGTGAGAGTAGTCCATTCCTTTTTGATTCACCTGCCGACGTGCGGGCAGGTTCGCCCGGTGTTATTACTGAACTTTTGCAAAATTGAAGTTAGGCATATATTATCTCAGAAAATCGGTTTCACGATTTTCTGAAGATAATTTGCAGAACTCTTGTTATTATACAAAAAAGGAGAATCCGGAAGTATGAGAAGCATTTTGCAGAAGTTCCGTTAAGTTATGAGAAATATTCGCGTTGCGTCCGTTCAATTCGAGCCCGTGGCCGGGGATGAGCAGGCCAACCTGATCAGGATCGGGGATTTTGTCAGGCAGGCCGCTGCGCAGGGGGTCGAGCTGATCGTATTTCCCGAGTGCTGCATTACAGGTTACTGGTTCCTCCGAAGACTCTCGCGTGAGCAGTTGCAGCTCCTGGCCGAGCCAGTGCCCGGCGGGCCTTCGTCGCAGGCCCTGATGGCCCTGGCGAAGGAACACGGGATG
>DATKWR010000414.1:0-11102 GCA_035529475.1 Sedimentisphaerales bacterium
AACTCCTATCGTGTAGCGTTAATTCCTAGAGCACTATTTCTTGTACCATCTATATAAATTGCCGGATATGTCATCCCGTCCATCTTGTTCCAGATTAGTATGTCTGTGTATCCGATAGACCATATCCATACCGGGTCCGAAGCCGCCGGGGTGAATCCGAATGGAAGATTTACTTCCACCTCGAAGTCGTCGTTCCACATGGTAATGATTCTCGATTCGTAATGAGAGTCCGTAACATCCTGAATGGTTATGATACATCCTTCATAGACGTCGTTGGCGTCCATGCCGTCTGTAAGGGTGAAAGTGTTGGCGTCGTTGGGAGTGTCGATATCAGTCACTTCCAGAAACAACCTGTCCACTACGGCTTGTATGGCGTCTATCAGAAGGTCGAGCCTTCCACCGTCGGCCCAGTCTGTTTGAAGCTCGTTAGAGTCTGCAAATACTAAAGTCAAGTTCGGGTCGAGTCCGCCCACTTCACCCCCAAACGACGTCTCAGTTGTATGCCCTGCGATAGCTTCGTCCCATACTTGGTCGGCTATGGTATCGACGTTCATCGGGCCGGTACTCCATACTTGACCCGTCCAGTATCCGTATTCCTTAAAGACCGCCGGGTCGGTATCAGCCGGAACCCCGCCTATCTGCTGGTGGGTAACGAGCCAATAATACCCCGCCGAAATATTAGTGTCCATCGTACCTACAAACATATCACCAGACTTATCCACCATAGCAATATCGTAATCATCGGCGTCGTTGGCGTCCTTTCCCCATACCTCAAACTGCTGGTCAACTACATGCCACACATTCCCGTCAGCCTCTCTCACACAGGCCCAGCATGTAGTAGCGTCGGAAAACGTGCATATCTCATTTGCCCCATAAGCCGGAATAGCACAAAGTAAGAGTACGACATATTTTATCTTCTCGCGTCTAAGCATATCGGTATCTCTTGATTCCATCGCAACGCTTTGGATGTGATTAAGTTAATAAATTGCCCACCAGCAGCAGATTCACCTAACTCATACGGCCCGATAGACCATGTGGACGTTCGTGCTGCATCCAGGATATCATCAGAATAGACACCGCTCGACGGATCGTCCGTGCCGTTGTCGATTTGGTTAGAACCCTCCAGTGGTTGAAAGTTGCCCGTAGTCAAATCAGCATACTCGATTGTCCAGTCAAAGTCTATCAACGCCTGAAAACTAAAACTCTGTGCAGCATTCTCAGAATACGCTGTCTCGTTATCGACAGTCATGGTATCGGAGGCACTCCAGAACATACCACTTCCGCCACTCGATGTGTACGCTGCAGCGCCACTGGCCCAGTAGACACCGAGCAAGTCACCACTTTCCACGTCAATATCAAGGCCGGTATAAGCAGTTGGGCCTTCTGGCACAGTACCAATAGTCTCTGTGTCACGACATTTATACGTAGTACCACTGACAAGGTAGAATGTCCCCACCTTACAGCCCGACAGATCGGTATGGGTCCACATTCGTACCGCAGTTATCTTTCCGGCTACTGCCGCCGGGCTCTCCTGCAAAAGAATGGTATACGGGCCGTACAATGCGGACGGGCGACTTATTGGGTCAGACCCCATTGTCCCCGTGGATCCTGATGCGGGTGTTTGCGCGTTAGTTCCAACGCCCTGCAAGCTCAGGCAATAATCGACAGTAATGATCCCATCCACAGCAATTGCGCAATCCACTATTGTAGTATTTGTCGCGGTAAACGTACCGAGAAGATATCGGCTTAGCGCAATTGGCATATTATATGCAAGTGAATTATACACATTGAAATTTCCACTTGTCATTGAGCTACATCGGTAGGCATACCCGCGGACTGCGCCGTCACCCCATACATAAGTATTATAAATGGTCCAGACGCCACTGGTACCCGCTATTACCCCATAAGCAGCACCCCCGCTATCACCTGTCAGTTTTATGCGACAAGAATCAATGTAGACGCGACACGCGGCGTCAAAGGAGCCGCCACCAGTAATCGCATACCTACTCCCTGATGTAGCAATAATACCAACTTGAAGGTCCTTGAGATATACGTGCGTGTTTGCACCGGCTATCACTATGCTATTGTCGTTTGTTTTTACAAGTCGATAAACCGAATCAGACCATATACCATCGGCGGGTGCGTCGGTCTGGATAATCTCGATGTAGTTGTCGTAGTTCGTCGTATCGCACGTCCATCCTGAGTCGATTGACACGCTATTGATATCTGCCGTTCCTGCTGACGCACTTACATAGACGGTGAAGTAGTCGCCAGCGCCGTCGGTGAGGTCTTGCTCCTCTGCTTGCATGCAGTCGTTAAGGCAGTCGTAAGCCCTGGCTTCCGTCGTACCGTCCTGGTCTGCTGTGGCTGCGGCCGTGTCGGTATCGACGTAACGGATAATCTGTGCCCCGTTACACACGGATACCAAGCACATAAGCAATGCAAGTTTCTTCAACATAATTACCTCCTTATCCAGCCGGTTCATAATACTGCACATCAATCTGCACCCATCCCACATCTGTAGTAGGCAGGTCCAACATGATTATCTGCCCCGCCGCTATCGTGGCATACGTGATAGCGTCCTCAGTGACCTCGCCCGTTGTGTCGGCGGTGTACGCCACTGCGTCAATGGTCGGATTAGCACCATTGATGGTATCGAAGTCGTCCCAGTTCTCTACGTTGATTGTGTAGGATGTATTCTCTGAAACCACCATTGTAATCTCAGTGATAACTATCCCGTGCGGAAATTCAGACGCCTTGATATGCTTGAGTGGCCAGTAGTCAATTTCACCCTGCAAGTCGTCAGGCATTGCCAACGTCGCCGAAAAAGACTTAACCAACTTGCCCACAACAACATCCGTAGCTGACGCAAGTTCGGCGTGAGCGCTGCCGTGCTGCACTACCAGAGTACCATCGGTGAAATCAATCTCAACACCGCCATCGACTGCGGGTACTGCCGGAGACGCCTGCGGAATTACCAAGTCGGTCGGGATAAACGCACCGCTGGTAGTTACGGTTCCGTCCGTAGCGAGAACGAGCTGGTCGTTATTCATCACGCCGTTGTTCAAAACACTCAGCTCGGCACGCGAGTCTTCATCCCCGTCCGTCCACGTAGACGTTGCCGTAGTAACCAATTGGAATGCTATCTCATCGGCGCTCGCCGTATCATCATCGCCGTAGATTTCCAGCGTTCCTATAATGGTGGTATCGACAATCGGAAAGTCGTCCACCTGCTGCTGGATTTGCAGTATCGCGGTGTGTATCTGGATAATGTCGCCGACGAGGTCCTTGAACTTAATACCACCCTTGCCACTGCCAAGACTTGGCCCGCCGCCGTCTGCAACTACTGGTGCGGTATCTGCAATCCACGCAGAGCCACTCCAATAGAGCATATCACCTGCCGTCCCCCCCGCCACCAAATCGGCAAGAGCAACCACACCGGCGTCGATAGTGATAACACCGGCAGTGCTTATGGTAATATCACCGTAGTCGCCGGCTGCAAGCTCAGATGCAGCTACTACATTTGGGTCCAGACTTGCGACATTAGAGGTAATCGTGAAGTCGCCCCAATCACCGTCGGCCATCATGGACACGGACAGTGTGTCAGCGTCAATCGTAGCCGAGTTGCTCGATATTGTGAATCCGCCCCAGTCGCCATCAGCTACGTCGTCTATCAATATTGAGTCGTCGGCCAAAGCGCCAATTGGGATGGCACCACCGACTGAAGGGAACTCGTAGTTTCGCCGAAAGGTCTGAGCATAGCAGATACTCACTAGCATAATCGGCAGTATGAAAATCCATTTGTGTCTCATAATATCCCCTAATGGAACGTGCAGAAATCAGCCCCAGCCTTCGCACACTCAGCCCCACCGCCGCCGATATCGCGGATAATCACTTTGAATATCCCGTTCTCGCAGGTGTCGAATGTGAGTTCCGCAATACCGCCGCCGCTGACAATAGCATCGGGCGCACCGTTGGATACCGCGAGCGTCTTAGTCCACGCCTGGGCTGTTATCACTATCGTATCACAGTAGAATTCAGTTGTTTCGCCTGTTTCAGTCAGTCCGGTAGTAGCCGTACCATTAGCCACAAAGCGGGCCGGACTTCCTACGTGCTTGTACGACCATAAAGTCCACGCCAAGGTCTTGTTCTCCGCGGCAGTGCCCTTGAACCTGATTTGCATAGCGCCCAGTTGGTCCCAGTGAAGAAACACCGTACCGTCGTCGCTTCTAATTGGGGCCGTCTTTTGAGTAGATGCTGTCAGTTGTGTGTCCTCAGTAGCCGTAACCGTGCGGAAGGCTTCGTAAGACGCCCTCCGGTAGGTATCCTGAGCCTGACTCGGCAGGTTAAGAGACCAGAGAATCAACAGAGACAGGGCGGCCATCGCACATATCAGGGCGGCGATGGACTTTCCCATGTGTTTTCGCATTGTACTTCCTTTCTAAAACATGGGCGAGGCGCTGGCCAGGAGGAAGGAAACCAACGCCTCAGCCCGGGTTAATTACGGACTCTTCTGTGTGTAGGCCGCACCGTAGTCGATGTACGTGACCATTATGCTCCACCTGCCTGCGTCGAGAGTGCTCCAGTTGGCGTCCGGTGTCGCGTTGACCCATACGTGCTTAGCCGTAGCGGCACAGGCAACCTCCGGCCCGTCGCCGGCGGTTGTCGAGTTGATGTCGTTGGCCGTATCCGTATCGGCGGTGGCCAATATCTCGGCTCCGCCTGTAGCCGTACCGATGTCAATACTCATCGCAGCGCTACTTGTAACGGTCTCGAAGCATCGCACCTGGCAGGAAACTATCTCGGCGTACGCCGGAATAATCTCGCCGAGGTCCACAGACTGCTCGGTCATATCTATCGGGTCGTCGTCGAACGTGAAATCGTCCGTTGAAGCATCGTCGTCGACGTCGATAGTCTTCACGACCGTCTTGAGCATATACATGATATCGCCGGATGTATCATCCACGATGTCATCGCAGGCAATGTCACCCACGTTAGTTAGTGGTTTGTCCGACATAGATATCCCACTCGACGGAGCTAGGGTAATGCCGCCCGCAGTCGCCGTGATAGCTATTGCGTTAGTTTCCGTGCCCGCATTGTTGACCACTGAAATTAGCTCACTGGCTGGGGTGTTGCTTGGTGAGACGGTAATGCAGGTATCGTCACCAATATGGCCCATCACCAATGATTTTTCATCGGGAACGTGCAACTTGATGCCACCGGCTACGGCGTTGAGATAGATCGCTGAAGCATCCGTTCCGGGCGTGTTGGTGATGATAATGTCGGCAGTACCAGCCGTGCCATCCACAACATCGAGAGTCAGCATTTCCTTGGCATTGATATCAACGCCACCGACCGTAGCGAGAAGAGCGATGGCAGCGGCGTCAGTTCCGACACTATTCGTCAGAGTGATATCCGCAGTACCAACCGTTCCGCCTGAAACATCCACGGTAAACATCTCCTTGGCATTGATATCGACTCCACCAGCGGTAGAGGTCAGGGTAATTGCCCCAGTCCCTTCGCCCTGGGTATTCGTTACAACTATCGTTTCGGAAGTGCCGTTATTGGTAATCAGGCTGATCGCCGAAGCAACGTCGTCCTGGGCTTCGAGAAGTATCTGCCCGCCGTCGATGTCAATGTCCTTGAGGACCGCGCAGTCGATGTCGATACCCCCGGCCGTCGCCGTCAATGTGACAGCCCCCGTTCCGGTGCCCTTGGTGTTGGTGACAACAATCGTCTCGGAAATGCCGGTGTTGGCGACAAGTGCGATTGCACTCGCTACGTTATGGGCCGACGACAGAAGTATCTGCCCGCCGTCGAGGGTGATGTTCTTATCTGCTGCCGCGTCGATATTCACACCGCCTGCCGTGGCAATTAGGCTAACCGCCGCCTCGTCAATACCTAAGGTATTGGTTACAACGATGGTCTCGGACGTACCGACATTGGCCGTTAGGCTGATAGCCGACGCCGTATCGTGGGCGCTGACTAAAGTGACCTGCCCGCCGGTGAGGTTGATATCCTTACCGGCAGCGGCGTTAAGGTCGATACCGCCGGCTGTCGAGGTGAGCGTAATAGCACTCTCGCTCTCACCCAGCGTATTAGTTACAACGATGGTCTCAGTGGTGCCGACGTTGGCCGTTAAGGCGATAGCCGACGCCGCGTCATCCTTACTGGCGATAAGAACCTGCCCACCTCCGATAGCAACGTCGAAGGCTGCGGCGGCGTCAATATCCACGCCGCCCGCCGAAGCCTGCAAGCCAATAGTATCGGCAGCGGTACCCGCTGCACTCAACGTAATCGAGGACGCATTGGCACCCACCTGGGTGATTAGAATATCCTCACCGGCTTCACTGGACGTCACCTGCAACGTGAGATCTGCGGTGGTGTTGATAACAGCGATATCGGCGTCCACATCGAGCGTGCCTGCGGTGCATTGCAGACCGATAGCGTCAGCGCCCGTACCCGCAGCACTAAGCGTAATCGAGGAGTTGTTGGCCCCGGTCTGGGTGAGTAAAATATCCTCACCGGCTTCGCCCGAGACTACGGTAAGGGCGATATCGTCAACCGCATCGACATCAACGCCTCCACTAGAGTCGATATTGATCGCGTCGGTAGCTGCCTCGCCTGCGGTTAATATGATAGATGCGTTGGTCGAGGTAAGATCCATGTCCTCGCCGCCGGAGGCCCCGCCGTTGGTGATATTGATACCGCCGGCAGTGGTAGTGATCTGCATGGCGTCTTCGGCCGTACCGCTGGAAGCGAGAATCAAGCTGGCATCCTGCGCCCCAGTAACCGATACGGTGAAGTCGTCTTCGCCGTCGGCTGCCAGAGAAATACTCGAAGGCGCCGCGTCCATAGCGATAGTGTTGATCCCGCTGAGTGCGTCGATGTCGCCGAAGGCCAGGGCGATAACGCCCGTGGAAGACTTGAGCGTAATGCCGTTATTGGTGAAATCGAGCGACAGGTCCTCACCGCCTTCGGTGAAGCTGATCTCGGTATCGGTATCGTTGGCGAGAATCGCGCCGTTGCCGAGAATGTAGGTGTCGGCTGTCATTGCGCCGCTGATACTAAGGGTGGTCACGCCCGTCAAGGCACCGCCCATCGCCAGCGTAGTCACCCCAGTAACCGCACCGCTGTCTGTCACGTTGATGCCACCCAAAGAGGCGATAGACAGAGTGGCCGCCGCGTCTCCGAGGGCCACCGCAGCAGTAGCGCCGTTGGTGACTACAATGGCGTTTTCCCATGTGCCCGTAGTATCGTACACCTGAAGGCCCGTAACGTGCGCCGTGGTGGTCGAAGACCGGATGTACTTACCATTTGCCATCGTAATGTCACTGGTAATCGAACCGCCGGTGAACGTTCCGGAACCCAGAGATATCCAACTTGAGCCGTTGTAATACTTGGGAGCATTGTCAGAATCGTCGGCGTAGATCATACCTTCGGTCGTGCCCGGCTCGATGTCGTGCGGCGTTAGAAGGATGTAGCCGAGGGTTGGAACGGTGATGTAGGTGTCGCTGTCCAGGGTGAACGCCTCGATCGACGTCTCCACCTCGTTGATGAAGTTGTAAAGCGGGTCGTTGTTTCCGCCAGAGCCGATGTAGCCGCGTTCGGTCACGTAATGCGACAGACCATAGCTCATAGCGCCTTCGGCCGACGGCGGGGTCCTGCAAAGCAGTACCGCACAGAAGACCGCAAATAGCAGCAAAATGCGTTTCATAACTCGTATCTCCAATTAAATACGTTTCGTTTTGTTCGTCTTTGTCACCCAACTAGGCTCATGCGTAGCCGTCCGGGAACTTCTGTACCTTCACTGGTGCCAGGGGAGCCAGCCCGAACCACGCGTCGAGCGTACCTGCCCCAGCCGCTGTGCTGATGGCCACGAACACAGCTTCGAGGTACTTGTAAAGTTTCCATCTCGGGAACGCGATGCTGAACTCCGCACCGGCAACCAGTTCCGTAACCAGAATCGGGTAGTCCTCGCACCCAATCGCACCGAGGCACTTAACACCCGAGGCAAAGGTCGCGGAATCACTCGTTATAACGGTGATGTAACAGCCCTCGGTCAATGTGGTGAACGCCGTTCCAACTTTAACATTGAACCATAGGTTCTCGCCTATGCTCTCGTCGGTAACGCCGTCCTCTTCCAGGTCCTTCATGCCGCCGTTGGTACGGCTCTCTTCAGTGACAGTAAGGGCCTGGTTGTCCCATATCTCCCACTTTGTATCAATCATACTCATTTTAGTTTCTCCTAAATGAGGGTTAACTTACAGTTGTTTCACTGGTGCTAATCGAATCGCACCTGAGAACCGGGGCGTACCCGCCGAACATCACGATTTCCTCGCCCGAGAGGGCGTTGGTAACCGAGTAGTTCACGTTGCCTTTGTCCTTGGCACGAATCTGCATCTGGGCCTTGACTTCCTTGCAGCAGAGAATGTACGTCGAACGGGGATTAAAGCGGCCATAGTTCATCATCTCGATAAGCGAGTTCTCGTTGAAGTTGTTGCTCCCGCCTACCGTAGCGTTGATATTGGCGTACCGGCCAATCGACAGCATATCCCTGACAACGAAGCCGACCCACCACTTGAACTGCGTACAGTAGGCGAGGTAATCGTTGCTGTCGGTGTCCGTGACCCACTTCTTACCGTTTCCGCCGGTGGGGTTGGTGTTGATGGAAAGACCCATCGCGCCTCTGCCAGCCGCTCCGGGCGGGTAGATGAGGAAACAAGTCTTCGGTGAGAAGTCCACCACGTAGATGCTCGTTCCACCGGAACCACCACCGTCCATAACGGTAGTCTGGGACAGGTCGTTGAGGTACTGCTGAAGGCCGTTAATCTGCTCGGGGGCGCTCGTTGCCGTACCCGAGATAATCGCGTCCATGACCTGCTGCTGCATACCCTCGACAAACGCCATGTCTTCCTGCCGGCGTGTTCCGGATGGGTCTTCGGATGTGTCTATCAGGTCCTCGTCAACGATGGACAATGCCTCAAGCAGGCCCACGTCGAATGACTGTGTCTGGGTCGTCGAAGCCTTGGTTGCAGAACCCTTGTAGAACTTTCGCCATGTACCGCTCGGCAAAGAGGTCCTGCGCGATATCCGGTGGGTGTACCTACCATTAGCCTGCACCGCCGGGATGAATCTGAAAACGGGGTTGACCTCGTTCATGGCCTCGAATATCTCGACCAGGCCACCTTTCGGGTCAGTACGTTTGGCTATTTCGCCAAACGAAAGTTGAGATGCTACATTTATTTCCGCCATTACGGTATCTCCAAAAAAAGGTTGTTAAAACAATTCCTCGGAGAGAGGTATCCGCAATAACGGGCTACTCTCCTGACACTTAACAGCGTGCTAAGCTGGACTCTTCTTCGAGAGTCGAAGCATCAGGCCCACAATCGTGGGGTGTCTGAGTTTAACTTATCTTTTATGGCTGTATGATTTTCCTCTGGATAATCTTCTTCTTGGGCACGACTATCCCCCGCTTACGGGGTTGTGGCACCCATATCTTCCATACTTGTGTTTCTTCATCGAACGTAATATTTATCTTCGGGTCCTTTGCATACTCGTCAAACGTCCTCTTGGGGATATCAATTCCCCTAACTACCGTAACGAGTATGTGCAGCAACGTCCGCATTTCCTGCGGGGTCAACTGTCGCTCTTCAGTCTCTTCGTTCGGCTCTTCGTTCCTGGCTATCATTTCTTCATCTCCGGGTAACTTAATGCACCAGCTGGTGCCGCGGCGGCCATGTTACCCATAGGGGCACCGCCCTGGCCCCTGAAGTGCTGGGCAGCCTCAGATAATGCGCGTAACAGTGGAAGCTCGATTATGCGGTCCTCAAACATAATCCGCTTCTGGAACGCTTCCCATACGTCCTTGTCCGGCTCACCATCCTCACCGAAACATTTGCTCTGAAGGTATTCTTTCACCCAGCCAGTCCTTAGTACCGCGTTCTGGTCGCCGCCTACTTCCTTGGCGAACTGCTCGGCGTTCTTGGCCGTCATTTCCTTGATGGCCGTTTCCCTCCGGGCGTTCAGTCTACCCACCATCGCAAGCTGCAAGTTGAGCATGTCCTGAGCTTCGGCCTTTGTCTTACCCTGCTTGTGGCAGAGCATCTTAAACTCGCCTACAGCTTCATCGTCAACGACAACGCCATCTGGAACTTTAAGGTCGTACCCTTCAGGGTTTGCCGGGGCACCTCTCAACTTGGCAATGCCGGAATAGAACTCGGCCCTCTGCTCATCGTTGAGCTTGGCCATGCTCTTCGGAAGTCTGTACGGCTCGCCTATCTTCTTAATCGCCTCGTGAGCGCCTTTGAACGCCTCGTTTGCATCGCCGTACTTGCTGAACGCCTTGACGGCATCAGGATTGTCGGCGAAATACTGGTGATCGGCGTGCCATGTGGGTTCGCCGCCGCCTCCACCACCATCCCCGCCTACGTCGCCGTCTGCGAAGAATCTCACATTTGGTCCGAACGTCTTTGTCCACAAAATCGAAGTAATGTTCATAGGTCCTCCGTTAAGAATCGTTCCAGCTTCGATTCGAGTTTTTCTTTCAATATAAGCTCTTCTCGCGCAGCAAGAATAGTCACGAGCTGCTTTTTCAATACTTCTGTAAAGAGAAACCGCCACGAACACTCACCGTCCGGACTGAGTTTTTTTATCGGGATTATTACCATTTCGCTTTTGCTTTTGTCGAGTAAGAGAAACAGTGTTGTATAAAGTTCCTGCACTTGTTGCGCGGCCTTATTTTTGGCCTGACTCTCCAGGTCTAGATGCACGCGAATATCCATTAGTTTTTCCCCCCATATTTGCGCAATATTTCCTCGGCCTTGCAGTGCTGCTCAGGACTGATACCAGTCCTTATCCTACCTTCAGCCGTAATGTAATATCGAACTTCAGGATGCTCGTAGCACAACTGCTCGTAGGGCACGTCCGGATCCAACGCCGACCTATGAGGTAGGGTATCAATGTCTATGCTGGGTATCGGCTTGGCCATAGCTTCCTGCTCGGCCGCCCGGATCGCAGGCAACTCATCGACGTCCACCCAGTTAGAGCCTCGCTTGACCTTCACTCTTGTCTCATGGGCCATTGTTAGAGTCCGTAATCCG
>DATKWR010000415.1:0-7640 GCA_035529475.1 Sedimentisphaerales bacterium
GTTGTGAATGCGATCAAGGAGGTGTTGAGCAAATGAATGAGACAGATTTGATATCCGTTGTTGTTCCTGTTTTCAACGAGCAGGAAAACCTCCATGAGCTGATTCGGCGATGCACGGAATCTTGCAGCAGGATGCAGTCGCCGTTCGAGCTTATTCTTGTGGACGACGGCAGCAAGGACTCCTCCCCCGACATTATCACGGGGGTAGCGGAGCAAAGCGGCGGCAACGTCGTCGGGGTGCTGCTGAATAGGAATTACGGACAGCACGCTGCAGTCATGGCAGGCTTTGCGGAGGCCCGGGGCGGTATTATTGTCACTCTCGACGCCGATTTGCAGAATCCGCCCGAGGAAATTCCAAGACTTGTCGATGCCATCGAAGCGGGATTCGACGCGGTGGGCAGCATCCGGGTACCGAGACGCGACAGTTTCTTTCGCAGGATAGCTTCCTTCGCTGTCAACAAGGTAGCTCAAAAAGCCACCGGCGTGATGATGCACGATTACGGCTGCATGTTGCGAGCGTATCGGCGATCCGTCGTGGATGCGATGCTCCAGTGTCACGAAAGGAGCACGTTCATCCCGATCCTGGCCAACAGCTTTGCCCGGCGTGCGACGGAGGTCGAAGTAAGTCATGCCGCCCGTAACGAAGGGGACTCCAAATACGGCTTGGGGGGCTTGATTAACCTGCAATTTGACCTGCTAACCAGTACGACGACGTTTCCACTGCGGGTCCTCAGTGTATTGGGCGCTGTGATATCTGTCACAGGGGTGGGATTCGGCGTTTTTCTGCTGATTATGAGAGTAATTTATGGGCCAGCCTGGGCGGCGGAGGGTATCTTTACACTGTTTGCCATTCTCTTCATTTTCGTGGGTGCCCAATTCGTCGGGATGGGTCTGCTCGGAGAGTATATCGGTCGAATCTATAACGACGTGAGGGCCCGGCCCCGCTATTTCGTACACAAGGTCGTCGGGCGAGACGAGGAGCAGGAAGAAACAGTACGCACTCGAATAGAATCGGAGTTTGTAATATGAAATCAATCGTTTTTGGCTATCACAATATCGGCTGTGCCGGCATCGAAGCCTTGTTGCGAAACGGCTTCCAGATCGCCGCGGTGTTTACCCACAAAGATGACCCGGGGGAGAATCTCTGGTTCGATTCCGTGGCGGAGCTTGCCGCATCCCGGGGAATTCCGGTTTTCGCTCCCGACGACATCAACCATCCTTTGTGGGTAAAGCGGATTAAAGAGCTCGCGCCGGACATCATCTTCTCCTTCTACTACAGAGACATGGTCAAGCAGCCCATTTTGGACATACCGCCCGCCGGATGTCTCAACCTGCACGGTTCGCTTCTGCCTAAATACCGGGGCAGATGCCCGATCAACTGGGTGCTGGTCAAGGGGGAGAAAGAAACGGGAGTGACCCTGCACTACATGACGGTAAAGCCGGATGACGGCGACATCGTCCATCAGAAGAAGATCGCGATCGCCGACGACGACACGGCCATGTCCCTGCACGAAAAAGCCGCCCGGGCAGCTTCTGTTTTGCTTGATGAGGTGCTTCCGCAGTTGAAGGATGGAACGGCGTCGCGAAAGGCTCAGGACCACTCAATGGCAACGTACTATGGCGGCCGCAGCGCAGCGGACGGTCAAATCGACTGGACCGCCGACGCCGAACAGGTCCGCAATCTCGTCCGCGCCGTTACCCGGCCATACCCGGGCGCTTTCAGTTACATCGCGAACGAGAAATGCCTGTTCTGGAGGGTTTCCACGGTCCCCCACTGTGCAGAGTCATTGGAACCCGGCACCGTCCTCTCCACAGATCCTCTGGTGATCGTATGTGGCCAGGGTGCGATCCGCGTGGATTTTGGCCAGACGGAAAAAGGCGTGTACGTGAACGGCGCTCAATTGGCCCGCGAGCTGAATTTGGTTGAAGGCATGAGATTCGGCGCCAGCTCAAGCAGCCGGATCGAAGTGATGAAGAAGAAGCACGTCCTGATCCTTGGAGCCAACGGCTTCATCGGCAGTGCCCTGAGCGAGCGCCTGCTGCGCAACGAAAGATATGAGGTCCACGGCATGGACCTTCGATCCAACTACATTGAACACCTGATTGGCAGGCCCGGATTTCATTTTGAGGAAGGCGACATCTCAATCCATCGCGAGTGGACGGAATACCACATCAGGAAATGCGATATTGTACTGCCCCTGGTCGCTATTGCGACGCCGATAGAATATACGCGCAATCCAATAGGCGTCTTTGAGCTCGACTTTGAAGAGAATCTCAAGGTCGTCCGCTATTGCGTCAAATACAAGAAGCGGATCGTCTTCCCATCTACCTCCGAAGTCTATGGAATGTGCGATGAGAAGGAATTTGACGAAGACAACTCCAAACTGGTTCTGGGACCGATCCGGATGCAGCGATGGATCTATTCGTGCTGCAAGCAATTGCTCGACAGGGTCATCTGGGCCTACGGGCAGAAGGAGGGGCTCCAGTTTACATTGTTCCGACCGTTCAACTGGATCGGGCCCAAGCTGGACAGCTTGACCTCCGCCCGAATCGGCAGCTCTCGTGCCATCACACAGCTCATCCTCAATCTCGTGGAGGGGGCCCCTATTCTGTTGATCGACGGCGGTAAACAGAAACGCTGCTTCACGGACGTCTGCGATGGAGTCGAGTGCCTGTACCGCATCATCGAGAACAAAGCCGGCATCTGCGACGGCAAGATCATTAACATAGGCGATCCCGACAACGAAGTGAGCATCCGGGGTCTTGCGGAACTGTTGTTGGCCAAATTCGAGCAGCACCCCCTTCGATCGAAGTTTCCTCCTTTTGCTGGTTTTCGGCTGGTTGAAAGCAGCTCCTACTACGGCAGCGGTTACCAGGATGTACAATACAGAAGACCAAGTATCCGCAATGCGAAGAAACTGCTCGGCTGGACACCCACTGTTGATCTGGAGCAGTCTGTGGAACAAACGCTCGATTTCTTCCTGCGGGCAAGCATAGAGGGCGGAGAGTTCCTGCCGCGTCCGGAATCGAAGCCGTCAGTTCCGCACAGAATAGTTGCCGTGTCCTATGGCGGCGACAAGAAGCCCCCGGAGTTGAAAGTTCATGAAAGTAGGCTTGAGGATTGACGTTGACACGCTCAGAGGGACCAAGTTCGGGGTGCCGAACTTGTGTAAGCTTCTTGCCGCCTGTTCCATGAACGCTTCATTCTTTTTCTCGGTCGGCCCGGACAATATGGGCCGGCACCTGTGGCGGCTGCTCCGGCCCGCGTTCCTCTGGAAGATGTTAAGGACAAGGGCTGCAAGCCTCTATGGCTGGGATATCCTTCTGCGAGGTACGTTCTGGCCGGGCCCCGTCATTGGCGAAAGGCTTGGCCCAGTCATACGCTCGACTTCCGACGCCGGCCATGAGGTTGGCTTGCATGCGTGGGACCACCATGCGTGGCAGGCCCGCATCAACACCATGGACGGCGATGCCCTCTACGGCGAGCTTAAGAAAGGCTACGATTTGCTCGCAAAAATTCTCGGAAAACCTCCGACTTGTTCGGCTGTGCCCGGATGGAAGTGCAATGAAGCGGTTCTTCTGGCCAAGAGTCGTTTTCCTTTCGATTACAACAGTGATTGCAGAGGTGACAGCATATTTCGACCTGTCGCAGGGGGCCGCGAGCGTCTCCAGCCCCAGGTCCCCGTTACTCTGCCGACCTACGATGAAGTCGTTGGCCGCAACGGCGTCACGGATAGCAACTACAATAACTACATGCTTTCCCTGCTCGACCCTGCGAAGCTTAATGTACTGACGGTGCACGCAGAGGTCGAGGGCATCGCCTGCCTGGAGATGTTTGAGCAATTCCTGAAGACAGCCTGCTCAAAAGGCGTCTGCTTTGTTCCTTTGAGAGTGCTGCTCGAAGAATACCCGCAAAGCGCTCCCGCCGCCATCATCGAAAAAGAAATCCCGGGGCGCCAGGGGTGGGTCTCTTGTCAGTCGAATTCATCAGGTATGGCTGTATCGTCGACGTAGTTCTTGAAGGAATGCAGGCTTTGGAAATCAAATCTTACTATCGGCTTCTGCTTGTTGCTTCGATGTGCCTGGCGATGAAAACCAGGCTCACGGCACAGGGTATCGCCGACCCGTGCGAGCGTTCTGGTTCCGCCCTTAGCGAGAGCTCGGAGAAACCCTATCCGGGTCTGGAGGAAGATGGCTCACTTTTCAATTCCCTGCGATCATTTAACGACTGGCCGCGAGAAAAGAAGGTATTCGCCTTAAACGCGGCCACGGTAGGTACTATCGCGATCGTGGGCGTCACCCGATGGCACTACGGCAGTCATGCATTCCGAACGGCCAACGAGGGCTGGTTCGACAGTGACACCCCTTACGGGGGTGCCGACAAACTCGGGCACGTCTTCACCTGTTATGCCCTGACGAGTGTTTACAACCAGCTTTACAAGGACTGGGGATATGCCGAGCACGACGCTATTCTGATGGGCGCGACGAACAGTTGGCTAACGATGACGCTGATCGAAATCGGTGACGGATTCAGCGTGAGCGAGGGGTTCAGTTGGCAGGACGAAGTCATGAATACCCTCGGTGTAAGTATGGCCTATCTCCACCATCGCGTCCCTGCTGTGCGGGAACGAGTGGATTTCCGCTGGGAATGGTTTCCCTCGCCGTCCGTTCGCGCCGGGGAGCGTTTTGATGTCCTCACCGATTATTCCGGGCAGAAGTTCCTGCTCGCCTTCAAGCTGGACGGCTGGCTCCGAACGGGCAATCCCCTCCTGAAGGCCACGGAGGTGCAGGTCGGTTACTACACGCGGGGCTATGTCTCCGGTGATGAACGCCACTTCAATGGACAGCATCGGTATGGCTATGTGGGCATCGGCCTGAATGTGACCTATCTCTTGGAAAGGCATACAGGCCATCGCGCACGCGGAATCTTCGATTACTATCAAGTACCCTACACATATCTTCCAGCGAGATGGGAATGCGACTGATACTACCATTGCTGCTTGTCGGGGTGTTCTTGGCCGTGTATATCGCGCCGCTGGGCGTTCGGCCCATGGTGATACCCGATGAAACTCGTTATGCCGAAGTGTCACGCGAAATGCTGGATACCGGCGACTGGATAGTCCCGAAGGTTGACGGTTTACGGTATTTTGAGAAGCCGATTCTCGGCCACTGGCTCAATGCCGCATCACAATACCTGTTTGGCCAGAATGCGTTTGCTGTGCGCCTTCCGTCTGCACTGGCCGCAGGATTTTCCGCCCTGGCCATATTCCTGTTAGTTCATCGCTTTGCCGGCGGAGCCGTGACGGGATTATTGGCCACAGCGACTTTTCTGACGTGTGTGGAAGTCTTTGCAGTAGGAATATTTTGTGTTCTGGATAGTGTGTTTTCTCTGTTCATAACAGCTACCCTGGTAACTTTCTATTTCGCATGGACGGAAACGGCATTTAGGAAGAAGTACGCCTTTCTGGTTCTTTCGGGCATATTTTGCGGGTTGGCGTTCCTGACCAAAGGATTTCTCGCATTCATGCTGCCGGCTCTGGTCATTGTCCCCTTCGCACTCTGGGAGCGTAGATGGACAAAGCTGCCGGCTCTGTGTTGGGTGCCTCTCACTACAGCCTTTCTGGTGATGCTGCCCTGGTCTGTCGCCATTCATTTTCGAGAAGCTGATTTCTGGCATTACTTTGTCCGGACCGAACACATAGATCGCTTCCTCTCTCCCCATGGCGGCCAACACCCGGAGGCGTTCTGGTTCTTCATTCCCGTATTAGCGGGCGGCGCGTTGCCATGGATTTCGGTCTTTCCCCTTGTCGTGGCGGGTTTCAAGAAGACGCAGCTCAAGGACCCATTTCTTCGGTTCCTGCTCTGTTGGCTGGTGTTTCCCTTTCTATTCCTTTCAGCCTGCCGGGGTAAGCTCGGCACGTACATCCTGCCCTGCTACCCTCCTCTGGCCATTTTGACGGCGGTCGGCCTTCTGAAATATCTTGCAGCAGGCAGAACACGGGGTCTTTCAAAAAACCTCCGCAATTCTGCGGCTGTATTGTTCATTATTGCGGCGGCGTTGATTCTGATCCAGACGGTCATACCCGGCGTGAGAATCTATGATCGCAGCGAAGTCTGGAAGTGCGCCGTTGTCGTGATTGCGATTTCGACATACGCGCTGCTGCTGCTGCACGCTCGTGACGCGGCAGATACCCAAAAAAAGCTCGCCCTATGGTACCTTGGCCCCGTCTTACTGATGTTCGGATCACATTTTGCCATGCCCAACCGGGTCGGGTACGGGAAGGCCCCTGACGAGTTTCTCCTGCGTTATTCGCTCAGAATTCATCCCGATACGGTGCTTATTTCTGACAACTATCTGACACCCGCCGTCTGCTGGTGTTACAGGCGTACCGATGTTTTCCTCATAGGCAGGGGCGGTGAACTTACGTATGGGTTGGGATACGATGATTCGAAACAACGCCTGCTCGATATCGGCCAGTTCAAAACATTGATTGAAAAAAGTTCGGAGAAAGGATGTATCACTTTGATCACCAGTACAAAACGGTACGCAGAATACAGGCAACTACTCCCCAAACCCGTTTTTGAGGACATCGACTGCGGCTTTGTGTTTGCCGAGTTTGCTGTGAGCAACGCCGGAGCCGCGGATATACGAGATCGTTCAAATTCAGAACCGTCACAAGGCTGCTGCCTACCTTAACGCTCGTTGACCGTCCGAACAATCCGAACTTTCCCACCTACTTCCACGTCCGCAACGACGGCCGGATGGGAGCTTCACTAACATTCGACGGCCCCAGAAAAACTGATCCCCAGGAGCCCTTCCGTCTAGGCTACGGGTTCTACATTCACAGCGGCATGCTGCCATCAGTAATCTTTGAAGTTCCTCATCCACTCAGGCCAGTCCCCATGCTGGACATTGCCGGCTATGGTCCAGGGGCCGGCCGTGTCAAACTGTCGATGCCACTTCAACGTCCACAGCTCTTTGATCCCTACTTTGCATACGGTGAAATCAACAAAAACAGCGTTGACGTGCCCCTCGTGGCGATTACAGCAGTATCGCTGCATCATTCCGCTCCCGCTTCCGTAAACCTCCTCAAACATCGAAGGTGTATCCGTGTGGTGTGGCATGCCGCCGAGCCACATCGCGTCGAGGAACATCGGGATACGACTGGCCCCTTTCACATCGGGTCTCTCCCAGTACCGCGAATGCCCGCCGATCACACCGCCAGGGTTTCTTGCATAGGCCGGATTGCCCACATAGTCATTGATGCCGTAGCTGCCGGCGAGGTTGGCATAGCCGTACCTGACATCGTCCGGGGCAAAAACACCATACGCTTCAAATGGCCCGCCAACTTCGCCATTATCAGCATTTGGCTTTGTAGCCGACGGGCAGAAATTGATGTCCTCATCCTGATAATAGGGCTTGAGCGCTCCGATCCACACATGTCCCTGCTGACCGGTGGACCAGGCCCCATAGAACTGGTGGTCGTTATCGTCTGTGTACATCTTGAAGATAAGACCCCACTGTTTGAGCAATGCCTGGCAGGCCACCGACCTGGCCTGCTTCCTGACGCGCGACAGCGCGGGCATCAATATCCCCATTAGCAGCGCAATGATGGCGATGACCACAAGAAGCTCAATAAG
>DATKWR010000416.1:0-3236 GCA_035529475.1 Sedimentisphaerales bacterium
CTGATTGAGGGCAAAGTCACCGTCAGCGACGGCAAAGATTCGGTCAATTTCGGGGCGGGCGACCTGGTCATCTTCCCCGAAGACCTCGAATGCACCTGGAACGTCCACGAACCCGTCAAGAAATACTACAACTTCGGCTGACAGAGACCACTCGTGGCGGTAGCCACAAAGTGGCGATTTTGGAGCCTACCGAGATGGTTCTTGTGCGAGCCTTAGTTCCTCAAGGCGTATTTGGGCCTCTAATCTGGCTACCTTGGCCTGCAAGACCGTCCCCTCGGTTACCCGGCCGGCAGTGGCCCACCTTTCGAGCGAGGCTTCATACTCGCGCAGAGTTGCTACGAGTTTCTCATACACCTTAATCCGCTCGGCATTGTTCGAGCACAAGTCGGCTTCGGCGTGGAACATCGCGACAGTGGCATCCTTCAACCCCGATGCGTTACCCCGCCCGAGTTCCAGCCACTTCTTATCAGATTCCACGATACCCTTGAGAATATCGTACCTCTCCAGAAGAAGTGCTCGCAGCTTCTCATTAGACCCGGCTTGAGCTGGATTCTGGCCTTCCGCACCATCAGCGGTGGCAAGAAGCTGGGCTCTCCCGCCTCCGAGCCACCCACCCAGTGTCGCCAAACCGATCAGAAGCAGACCGATCGACACAAGACAACACATCTTTCGTCGTGACAATGACATCGCTTTCTCCTTTCCAATTTGCTGAGTCTTCCGCAGTTTATATAGTGACCGTCCTGAATACACTGATCGGCAACTACGTGTTATGCGGTTCGACTCCATTTGTATCCCGGCCCTTCTCGGTTGAATAGAACGTTCTATCAAACCTGGGTGACACTCTCCGTACAATAGCAGCGCATCGGAAGAACCCTATGTTCTCGTCGCACTCCTGTTCCGGCTATGACGAAGGATGACAAAAGTGACCAACCCAATTATAAAGAAACACGTACCGATGCCAGAAGCGAGAAGGAACGGGAAGAACCTCTTGCTCTCCAAGAGTCTCCAACTCGACACGCCTACAGTGTACTTCACACCCGCGACTAGATTAGTCACGTGAGTGCCCTCTGGGAATTGCACTCTTGCCGGTACAGCAGCATCTTCGTTGAGAAGGATTTGCTTAATATTGACCACAAAGACGAAAGGAGGGGGAGATTCTTTAGGCCAAATATGAACATGACTAGAGATGAAAGGAAACCATATTCCTGGAGCCACTTCTCTGAAGTCAGACTGTTGCCGAATAATTTCTGGTTCAGCATCCTTATTTATTTCACGTGGATCATCTCGGTTTTGGCGAAGACGCTCAAAACGGACAGGAAGCATATTTAAGTCTGGAGCCAGCCATGCACGGTAATACCATGGGAAAATAGTCTCCGTTTCTTTTCCTTTACTGACCATAGTCATCTTACTCTCAAACAGGAACGTAGTCTTATAACATGGTCGCCCAGCTATCTCGTCTGATTCGATTATGATTTTCTCGGCTTTGCGGATGATATCTGCCAAAGAGTAGTTCTGAATCGGCCAATAGGCTACTTCTTGCGGTCGCCAGTCTCTTGGTTTATCTATCCTGA
The DNA here is from genome assembly GCA_035529475.1 of Sedimentisphaerales bacterium. GTDB lineage: Bacteria > Planctomycetota > Phycisphaerae > Sedimentisphaerales > Anaerobacaceae. The sequence goes on from DATKWR010000416.1 coordinate 1,572, forward strand.
GCTTATCTGGCGGCCCTTTCATGATCAAACCCCTCCATTTGTCTGAACCGGGTTGTGATGAATTCACCTGCGTTCCAATTTTTCCATCGAACGCGCTTTCTCTAATATAATGCTCTCCTCTCGTCAGCTTGTTTTCACGGAAGTACTCCATTCCTGCTCCGATATCCAATGCCGATTCTGCATCAACGCTCCGGGTAGGAGACTCCGGAATAAAGATGCCCTTCGATACGTCACCATCTTTGAAGCTCCCGTACGTCACAGTGTACTTGCACTGGACTCGGGCCAGGCGTTTCTGGTAGCGTTCAAGCAAGTCAGCCAATTCAGACGCCGTGACATTCGGTAAGCCCGCTTGGCTAATCGAAAGGCCAATACTCAAAGCTATCAAGACGGCGCAAGCGACAGTCATCCAACAATCTTTTGTTACAAAAGGAACTGTTCTCTGGTGAAAAGCTGAACCACATTTCGAAGCGTACCGGGTTTTCATTATGAAATCTCCTCAAGAAAATCTGGCGAAGTCTCACTTTGTTCTCCCCGACCCCCGTGCTTGTGCTCGAGTTCGGGTGCATCCAAGCTGGGCGGAAGGTCCGCCCCAGCAGCGATACGACGAATCTGCATTTGTTGACGTTTGGCGACCTCATGGCTGACTCTCATCTATTTCAAACTCGCGCACACAATACTATAGACGCAACGCAGGCGCGTTCGTTACAACAAAAAAAGAAAAATCAACAGCCTCCATCCTAACTACTGCCATTTTGCAAGCGGCTCTTCAATCGATACAGTAAGTACCGTGGGGGCCACAAAAGAAGCCGCCCCCGTTCAACTTTTACGGTGACCCACCCGTCTCTACGCTCGCGCACGTAACCCTCGCCAATCGAGGATTTCGGCAATTGCGCACTCGCAGATCCGACAAATCTTTGTCTGTCAAAGATAATGACTGTCTTGCCCGAAGTGGTCTCGTTGAGCACGTACGTTCGGTATTTGTACCCTTCTATTGAGTGGGTATGCGCTCTAAAACCGAGGGCCAAGAGCTCGGCGTCAGCAGCCTTGCAGACATCGCTGAAGCCCGCTTCGAACGAATAGTACTGAACCCACGAATAGTAATCATGTATTGATGCGAACGGCGACTTGCGAGGGTCATTCTCGATGTGGGCCGCAACGGCTCGGCCTTTCAGGAAATCGAACGACATCAACGGCGGCGGTCCAAGCGACGAAATCCACAGCCCAAGCGGACCGAGCCCAGCAACGAGGACCGCCAGGAATATCCCAACCGCAGATATTTTCAAGGACCTTTTCACGTCTTTGCCCTGAACAAAAACACCTGATTAAACCGTAAACCCGTCCGGCTGGAACTCCAGTTTTCTGCCGGCTTCGACGGCCTCGTTGACCTTCAATACGGCCACCGCCGTCTCGTAGCCTGTTTCCGCGGGGCAGGTCAGGGCGACGTTGCCACCGCTGTACACAGCGTCGAAGAAATTCTCCAGGTGCATTTGGTGGGGTTTCTTGTTCATCGCCACCGGCAGGTCGTATTTCGGCGGCGGGGGCGATTCGCGAACGTCCAGCACCGCGCCCGTCGTACGTTCTGTGATCTGCGCACACCCGCATTTTTCGACACACTCTTCTTTGGCCTTCTCAATGTAGTCTATCTCGCAGTCGCACTGCTTATAC
>DATKWR010000417.1:0-4948 GCA_035529475.1 Sedimentisphaerales bacterium
ATCGGCTGCATGAACGCAGATGACCCGCACACGTTCGAGATTCCGCTGGACTTTCTGAAGAAGGACTACCCATACGTTGCTTACATCTACAGCGATGATCCCGGCGTACCGACACGGACCCACGTGAAGATCAGCCGCTGCACAGTGGACTCTTCATCGATTCTGAACGCCGAATTACCGCCACGCAGCGGTCAGGCCATCAGAATCCACCCCGCTGACCGATAGAGAATTCGTTACATCCTCGGCCCGCCGGCACGGGGCTCAACCCAGATAGGGCTGGACCAGGCATACTGGTTATTGGCCTGGACGACGCGCAGGTAATACCAGTTGAGGTCTTTGCCATTGTCAGTGTCGGAGATTCTGTAGGACGTCTGGTAGTGGTCGTGGAACACCAGCCGATGAAGCATCGCGGATTCTTTCGGAAAGTCACCGGTAAATAACATCTCATTGCTCTGTGCCAACTGCTCGAACGTCTGAGATAGAGACACATTCGAAGGTTGGTTCAGCGTCACTGTCACGCGCGTCTCCGGGCCGCCGCGGATTTTCAGAACGACTGCCTTGGTGGAAATATCCTCGAACTGCTCGCGCAGGGCCGTGAAGGACTGGACGCGAAGATGGTTGCCCGAGCGTTCGAGTATTTTGTCTCTGCGCGTCTCGTCGAGAGGCCCCGACTGAAAGCAGGGCTGAACCTGTTCCAATACTCCGCCATCCACGGTGATGGTGACATCCCAATCGCAGACGCGCGTCATATCCAGGGCGGGCCAGGGACCCCACCCATATTCGAATCGCAACAGGACGGGTTCTTTCCAGCTTCCGGCGCCGGGCACCCGGTCCATCGGAAAATCACGGTGCAGCACGCGATTGTTTTTGAGGATTTCCACTCTGTCGATCTGATCCCACCCGGTGACGGCCACGGCCAGCTCTCGCCGGCGCGTGTAAGGCAGCTCCCGGCCCATGAGCTGCCCGTTCAGCCGGAAGTCAACAGCGATACGGTCGCCGGTCAGGGCGTACGTCCGCCGGTTTCTGATCGCCTCAAAAATTGCCTCGCGCGTCAGCTCGCTTGCCAGCACAGCGGCCAGACCCTCGCGGTAGGCCCCGGGAAAGCCCAGATGGTCGTCCGTACTGGCAATCACTCCGAGCCGATGGCCCTGCGCGAGAAGATGATGCAGCGTGTTCTGCGTCCAGCGTCCGCCTTCGGTGTGGCGAACGTATGGAGAATTCGCGCGGTCATGCTCGGCGTTGCCCCATTCTGAGAATATTTCGATCACGGGCGAGACCTCGGGGTCGCGCATGGCCGGGTTCGCGCCGCGATGCCCCAGGCGATTGGCCGGATGATGGGGAATCATAATCGCCCCGCGCTCCTTCGCAAAGCGCTGGAATTGCCGCAAATCGTCAAAGCGGGCGTATTCGGCATCGGGCGTCGGAAAAAGAATGTGGTAATCCCCGAGATGAGTCGAGTGCCACTCAAAACCGGCGATGGGGACATACCTGCCGGGCTCATCGTACTTTCGTACCATCGCCAGCACCTCCGGCCATCGTCTTTTTGTGACCTCGAATCCGTCGAGCCATTTCTTCTCGATATTGTTTTCGTAGTGACCGATGTCGTTCCAGTAGCCGTGCGGCGTGAAGGCAAAAAAGTCGAGGTGCTCGCGTGCGATCTCGAAGGCCCGTTCGAGAGAACCCCGAGCATAGCCAACTTCGCTGTGGTTATGCAGATCACCGAAGTAGATTTGATACTCGCCCAACTGCGGATGCTCGACCGGCGCCGGTGCCAATACCGGCCCTAACGACGAACAGCCCAACGAGCCAAGCGACAATGAGCCGACGGCCGAGGCCATGAGAAACTGCCTTCTCGTAACGGATGATCCCATTTCCAGACTCCTTGATAAAGAAAATCAAACATCAAGACTGTGGAGTGCCCGCAAGCGGGCAGGGCGGCTTACTTTTGCATTCTACACCTTGAGCCTTCAGTTTCCGCCGACGGTCAACTTGATTTTCTCTCCGGCCCTGATGAGCAGGATCTCCCCGAATTTCATCTCACCTGATCCGCGAAGAACGAACCTCGAAAGCTCCACTTGGCCGCCCAGGACCGACAGATCAACGTTCATCCCCCTTGCCGTTCGCTCCAGAGAACAACTTCCCCATGCATAACCGTTCGACCAGAATAACTCGCCTTCCTTCGCGGCAAAGGTCATTGTTTTGGTCACGCCGGAATAGTTGAACCCGGTCATCGCGAGCACTGCGGCCCAACTGGCCATCGCGCGGGCGTAGTGGTGGCCGCACTCGGCTTCGTCGAAGGGGCTGCGCTTGCGCCCGTCGTAGCGGTCGCGGACGTTCTTGATGCACTCAAGCCCATCGTCCGTCTGGCCCTCGTAAAGCATCCCGATCGCCGCGGTGTACTCGAATCCCGTCATCACCTCAGTAAAGTAAGGGAAGGGATCCTTCGGACGGTCCTTCGGGTAGCTGGCCATCAGAAGGGCCGATTCATCGCCCATCGCAAAGCTTCTCATGCAATTGAAGTGGTCGAACTGCCCCTCCTGGAGATTGTACTTCATGATGCTCGATAACGTCTTGCGAACGTTGGCGGGTTCGAGCAGATAGCCCAGATCGCAGACGTGAGCCATGTACTGGCCGACGAGCTGATCGACCAGACAGCCGGAACCAAGCTGGTAGTCGGGACTGGTGGGGTCTTTGGCCCCCATGCCCACCAGCAGACTCGGGGCAATCTCCGACTTATCCTTCGGCGGCTGTATTTTGTGCTCGTAGTACTCCCCGTTGAACAGGGTTTCATCGATCCCGCGTTTGCCCTGCTCAAAGAGACGATGACAGATTCCGGCGAAATCGTCCTCGCCCAGATAGCGGGCCATTTCCTCGGCCGCGCGCAGCGCCCCCAAATACCACACGCCCATCTGCGGATTCGGCCCGTAGTATTCCACGTCCATCGTATTATGCTGACAGCCTTCCATGACGCCATCGCGGTCGGCGTCCCATCCGCCTTCGATCCAGCAGAATTCCAGGGTCCTCTTGACGTGGGGCCAGAGACTCTTGAGCGTCTGGTCGTCGCCCGAGAGCTGCCAGTCGCGGTACATCTTCATGATGCATCCCATCTGACCGTCGGCGGCGGCCTTGCCAAACCCCCGGGCGCGCTCCAGCGGCAGGTTGACACGAAAGCTCATCAGCCCTTTGTCATCCGTCGCGTGCGCGAACTCGATCTCGCGCATCGACCTGGCCAGGCTGCCGAACAGAAAGGCCGTCGCCTGCTCGTAATTCCAGACGTGGGTGCACGAGCCGTGGCAGCAGCCCCTCGTGTTGCTGGAGCCTTCCCAGCCATAGAAGCGACCGTCCTCCGTGCGAAAACAGGTCTGGGTGCGCAGCGTGCTGACGTTAAACAGCGCCGCCTCTTTGACAACCTCGGGCAAATCGCTCGCGCAGAAAGTACGCACGAAACGAACGGTTTTGTCCTCCAGGCTCGCAAGCTGCGGCACGACTTTCTCGGCCACGTCCCAGGCGTCGCTGTATTTGGTCGTGTAATAGTTGCCGACGCGGTCCTGCTCGTTACCCTTCGGCGTCCAGGTCTGCCGGTTGGGGAAATGCCACGTCAGCAGAAACGTCACCGCTTTCGTCCCGTTCGGCGGCAGCTCCACGCTAACTGCCAGCGAGGCCATCGGCGTCTCTTCTTTCACGGCGGGGCGCTCCTGCAGTGTTCCGTCGGCGCTGAAGTCGTCCCAGAAATCGAGCAGCGAGCTGCCCCATCGCTGCTGAATCCATGCGGTACGGCTGCTGACGCCGGCTTCGGCGATGGTGGTCAAGGCGATTGTGCCCCACTGTTCCGCTCTTTCGGCGACTCCTTCCGAGTGCATGTAGATTCCCCGGACACTGCGGCCTTCCCGGAATTCGTTGCGATTGGCCTTGCCTCCGACCGCCACCAGGTCGCCCTTCCAGTCCTTCGTACTGCCCGAGCCATCCATACCGATGAAGTTGGGCAGGCTCCCGCACACCGAAGCAGTCACTGCTTTGTCCGTTTTATTCGTGAGCACGTATCGCAGAACCGCAACCGGGATGCCGCTGGCCTCGGCGTCGGCGGGGATAAGCGGGTTGAACGCCTCGATGCGCACGTCCACCGGAACGTCCTGGTCCGAGAGCATGATTTGTCCGAATGGATAAGCCGTAGCGAACGAACACTTGCGAAACCGAGGCAGACCGTGGTTGGGGACCGTGCTGCCGTGGCTCTCTTCATAGCCGGCCAAATCAATCGGCCCTTCTATGGCCTTGGTTGCCGTTCTTCCCTCGGCGGTCTTGGTAAAAAGCGCGAAGAACGGCGCTGTGGACCGCCCCGCTAACGGCACAAACCCCTTGGCGGCCCGGTTCATAATCTCCCAGTCGCGCAGGTCCCCCCTTCCGCCCAACGAGACCGTTCCCGTGCCAATCCCGCCCAACGGAAGAGCGATTCGGGCAAGATGATTCTGGTCGTACCGCTTCAGAACGGGCCAGTCTTTGGCAGCGGTATCAGCCTGGACCTTCTCTATCGTCGCCGTCACCTGGGCAAAAACCGGCGCACCACAAAGCAACGTACAGCCTGCAATAATTGTCAAGACCAGCAGTGACTTTCTCATAATGTCCTCCATTAGCCTGTCATTTTCGGATCGTCGTCAACTGAGCGGATGATTGAGGATCGAAATTCCAATACAGATTGCTATCCACATCTTCCCAATCGCCTGTAACCAACTGCTTGTCGCCGTCGAAAATGACATAAGAACTATCCGAATCATACGACTCCAAATCACGCATCTTCAGCGTCGCTTCCGGACTCAGGCCGGCATACATTATCATTAGACCCTGGGCACAATTGGGATTTTCAATAATCTGATGAAGTCTCTGCGTCGGCTTGTCATATGTTATTCCCTGCCAGGTGAACCTGGCACCGTCGAATTTTATAGGAAAACTGTCT
>DATKWR010000418.1:0-6487 GCA_035529475.1 Sedimentisphaerales bacterium
CTGCGCCGCTTCGGCCTTGACTTTGGCTATCTGCTCCGCATAACCCTGCACTTTTCTGCGTGCTTCTTTTTCAATGCCCACTCGTCTTTTGGCTTGCGCTCGCGATTTCCTTTCTGCGGCGGCTCTCGACCCGGTCTTGGCTTTCGCCTCGTCATGCGTGCCGCTTTTCGGCTTGGCCTTAATGACAGACCGGGCTTTGGCTTCGAGTCTTTTTTGTACGTCGGCATCGCTGATGTTCTGCTCGCCCGGCCGGAAGAACAACGGCTCAGCGAATTGAATTGCCACGCGATTGACCTTGTCGCTGAGGCTATCGATCCGGCAGACCCGGCCGACGCGATCTATAAGAACCGTATCGAAAGAACCTTGAGAGTTGAAATGGGGAACGCCAAAGCTGGTCGTTACCCGCTGGTCCGCGTGCGGACAGTTCTCGCCGGGGTGGCAAAGAAAGGCCAGCCCCCTGCTGGTGACATCGACGATCTGGCCGGAGAGAGGCTTCTGCCTGAACCTCACGGCAAACCGAACGGGCCAGCGATATCGCAAACGCTGCTCTGCTCTCTTTTCGTTGGTCTTTCCCACTCTGGACACCGCTCAACCTCCTTTTTCGCAGTCCGGCTGCAAGAAAGTGGATTCAATCCCTATTAAAGATCGGCAAGAAGAACAGGCGGCGGCCGGATTCGAACCGGCGAATAACGGTTTTGCAAACCGTCGCCTTAAACCACTTGGCTACGCCGCCAGAACAAGAATCATCGCTAATTTACACCCACTTGACCTCTTTTGCAACAGGATTTCGAGGTTCAGATAACGCATTGACAGATTTTTTGCAATATTTGGGGGAAAAAAACCGTCTAAACTTTATACAAAAACTATGGTGAATCACTGTTTAAATGGTAGAATAGCGAAATTGGATTTGTGTTACGATGAGTATATGGGACGGTATGATATTCTTCAACAGAAGTACAATGCGGGTCTTTACGGAGGAGCTGATTCGTAAGGCGTCCATGGAGAAACTACCTGGGCCCGGCGACCGCTGGGCGAAGCGCTGTCTGACAGCGGTAGCGTTGTTTTCACTGTTCTTAGGCGGCTGTCGATCCCCTGCCACATATCGCACAGAAGCTGACAACGTCGCGTCGAGCATCGTCACAGCAAAGCAGGAAGAAGCGTTTGGAAGGACTGAGCCGTTCACTATCGAACGGCCCAGCGACATCCTTCGCCGACGCCTTCTGGCCCAGCAGAATCTGGCCGTTTCGTCACAGGCCAGCCTCGGCACGGACCAGCTCGAGCCCACCAAACACTGGCCCGAGCCCAACTACCCGCAGATCACGCCGTCCGATAACCTGTCCGGCTTGGCCGTAGAGCCTAACAAGCCGGTCAAGCTGTCGTTGATACAGGCCCTTCAAGTAGGCGCTCACAACAGTCTCGAATACCAGTCTCGCAAAGAAGATGTCTTTCGCACGGCGATGGCGCTTGACCTGACGCGCAACAACTTCCGAAACATCTTCAGCGCCCGGGCGCAAAGCGACCTGAGTACGGACACCACGGCCACCGAGCTTGCAAACAATGCGACAGCGGGCGTGAGCCGAAGCCTGAAGAACGGAGCCGATATGAGCGGCGCGATGGCGATCAACCTGGTGAACCTGCTGACCCAGGGCGGCGCATCATCCCTGGGTCTGAGCGCTGACGCGACGGTATCGGTCCCCCTGATGAGAGGCTCCGGCGAGCACATTGCCGCCGAGCCGCTGACCCAGGCCGAGCGAAACGTGATCTATGAGCTGTGGGATTTCGAGCGCTACAAACGCACGTTTGCCGTCAGCATCGCCCGCGGGTATTTCAATGTGCTGCGTCAGATGGACGTCGTGGCAAATGCGGAGGACAACTACCGCAGCGCGGTCGCCTCGGCCCGCTGGTCTCGCCGGCGGGCGGACGCCGGCCGCATACGTGAGATTGAAGTGGACCAGGCCATCCAGCGGGAGTTAGGGGCTCGCAATAGCTGGATATCCACCCAGGAGCAGCTAAAAAGCAGCCTGGATTCGTTCAAGAACACTATTGGGCTGCCGGTGGACGCCCTGATCGAACTTGACCCAAACGACCTGGTGGAGCTAAGAGGCCTCGCCGAGAAGATTCTTGAACAGATCAGAGCAGAAGCGCAGCGTGAAGTCTCCGAGACCGCCCCTCCCGCCGATGCTCCCGTGCAGTTGGTGCCGGTCAGCTTTGAAGACGCCGGACCGCTGGAAATTGGCGAGTCTGTTGCCATTGAACTGGCTCTGAAGAATCGGCTGGATCTGCAGGCGGCCAACGGAGGAGTCTATGATGCCCAGAGGAAGGTCGTGGTCAAGGCCGATGCTTTGAGGGCAGGGTTGACGTTGGGCGGAACCGGCCGGGTTTCGGATACCGACGACGACGGCAGCCTGCGCTTCGACCGGGGCAACTATGCCGCCCTGCTCACGCTTGATTTGCCCGTTGAAAGGACCAGGGAGAGAAACGAGTATCGTAACAGCCTGATCGACCTGGAACGGGCCACAAGGACCGTCCAGACACTCGAAGACCAGATCAAGCTGTCCATCCGCAGCGAATTGCGCGCCCTTCTCGAATCTCGGGAGAGTCTGAAGATTCAGGCCCAGTCGGTCGTCGTTGCGGAGAAGCGAGTCCGAAGCACGACTTTCTTCCTCGAGGCCGGACGAACGGAGATCCGTAACTTGTTAGAGGCCCAGGACGCTCTGCTCTCGGCCCAGAACGGCTTGACCCGATCGGTCGTGGATTACCGCATTGCTGAGCTGGAGCTCCAACGCGATCTGGACCTGCTGGAGGTGAACGAACAGGGTTTGTGGCGCGAATTTTCACCGGAGGTCATCGATAATGTCGAACAATGATACAAGAAACGGTCGTCGCAAATCTATGTCGCTAAAGACGCTTGGTGCTGTTGCGGTCGTGGCCGCAGTGGTCCTGATCGTCTTCTGGCTTAAGGTAGTCCGCGGCGGTGAGGACCCAACGAGCCACCTGGCAACGTTCGTTGTCAAACGGGGTCCTTTGACCATCAGTGTGTTGGAGTCCGGAACGATTCTGCCGAGAGACCAGATCACGTTGAGAAACGAAGTCGAAGGAAGAACATCCATCGTCAGCCTTGTTCCCGACGGCAGCCTCGTTAAGGCAGGAGATATGCTGGTTGAGCTGGACGCCAGCACCCTTAAAGACCAAATAATCGACCAGGACATCATGGTCCAGAAGGCCGAAGCCGCTCACATCAGCGCCATAGAGAATCTCGCTGTCATCGAGAACCAGGCCAAGAGCGACACCGACAAGGCCGAGCTTACGCTCAAATTCGCCCTGCAGGATCTCCAACAGTATGAGGACGGAATCTACCCCAAGGACGTCAATGATCTCCAGGCCGAGATCCGTCTGGCCGAAGAGCAGGTCAAACGCGCCGAGGACGTGAATGACTGGTCGAAGAAGCTGTACGAGGAGAAATACCTCTCCGAAACTGAATACACCGCGGATCGACTTTCTCTGCAAGGCACTATACTTAAGCGAGATGTGGCGTTGAGTGAGCTCGTTCTGCTGAAGGATTTCACACACCAGCGTCAAATCGATCAGTTGACCAGTGACGTCAAACAGGCCGAGATGGCCCTGGAGCGCACACAGCGCAAGGCCTCCGCCGACGTGGTTCAGGCCAAGGCCGAACTGAAGGCCAGAGAGCTTGAGTACACGCGTCAACAAGAGAAAATGAAGAAGGCCCAGGATCAGCTCTCCAAAACGACGATAAAAGCCCCGATGGACGGAATGGTGGTCTATGCGACCAGTTCCAGCGGAAGAGGGCCTTTTGACCGTCGAGAGCCAATGGATATCGGTGTCGAGGTCACCGAGCGACAGGAGTTGATCAACCTGCCAACCACGCAATCGATGAAAGCCCGTGTGGATATTCATGAGACGAGTCTCCAGAAGGTTGGAATAGGGCTCCCGGCAGTCATCACTGTGGATGCGCTGGGGGGCAAGAAGTTCCTGGGCCGGGTCGGTTTGATTGCGCCCCTGCCGGACGCTCGAATGATGTACATGAACCCGGACTTGAAGGTCTATTCGACGGACATACTCCTGGAGGACGCGGATGCCGCGCTGCGCACGGGGATGAGCTGCAAGACTGAGATTATCGTTGCCCAGTATGAGGATGCGTTGTATGTACCGGTACAGGCAGTGTTGCGGGTCGCGGGAAAACCTACCGTCTTTATTGTCAAAGACGGCTCAGTCGAGGAGCGGCAAGTCGAAGTGGGACTCGACGATAACAACGTGATCAGGATTATCAGCGGTCTTGACGAAGGGGAGATCGTCTTGATGACGCCTCCGCTGAAATCAGCGGCGATCGAGCCTGGGTCGAGGACGGCGGGCCTCGGATCGCCCGACGACTTCAATGCGCCGGACGCCATGAAGGACAGGATAAACCAGAAACTTGAAGAGGCCAATGGGGCCGGCCAGGGCATGCCCATGATGCAGGGACCGGCGGGATCGGAAGATCGCCAGGGGCCCCCGTCCGATCAGATGGATCAGAGGCGCCAGCGATTAGAGAATATGTCGCCCGAAGAACGCCAGAAAGAGATAGAGAACATGAAACGGCAATTCGAGAACCTGACGCCGGAGGAGCAAGCGCAGAGGCGCCAGCAGTTCCAGGGCCAGGGCGGAGGTTCGAGACAGAGCAGAGAACAAAGGCCCGCAGACGGCCAGCGACAGGGCGGAGGTCAGAGACCTCCCGGATCGGAAAGGAATTAGTGAATGGCTCAGCGGGCGCCGTCCAACAATGACCAGGAAATCGTCAGGCTTGTCAACGCGCGCAAGATCTACCAGATGGGAACAGAGCAGGTCAAAGCGCTGGCCGGAGTCAACGTCTCGTTCAAGAAGGGAAGTTTCTGGGCCATCATGGGTCCGAGCGGCTCAGGCAAGAGCACTATGATGAATATCCTCGGATGTCTCGACCGCTTGACTTCGGGTTCCTACTACCTTGCCGGTCACGATGTCAGTCAGCTTGACGATAATGCGCTCAGCGAGTACAGGCTCAAGTATCTGGGCTTCATATTCCAGAGCTTCAACCTGATCCCTCAACTGACAGTCCAAAGAAATATTGAGCTTCCGCTTTACTATCTGGGGTGGGACGCGAGGGACAGCGAGAACAGGGCAAGGGAGCTGGCAGACCAGGTCGGACTCGGAGACAGGCTGGGTCATCGGCCCACGGAACTCTCCGGCGGTCAGATGCAGAGGGTCGCGATTGCCCGGGCGCTTGCCAACGACCCACAGGTTATCTTTGCAGACGAACCCACAGGAAATCTGGATTCGGCCACCGGCGAGCAGATTCTGGAACTGCTGATCAAGTTGAACAAGCTCGGCAAGACGATTATCATCGTGACGCACGAACCGGCCATCGCCGAGCACGCCCACAGCAGGTTGCACATGCTGGACGGGCTTATCGACAGAATCGAAGGGAGTCGCGATGAAGCAGACTAGGATCGGACGAAATATCTGGCTCGGCATCGAGAACCTGCTCCTTCATAAGCTGCGCTCGTTCCTGACGATGTTGGGGGTCGTCTTCGGCGTGGGCAGCGTCGTGGCGATGCTCTCCGTGGGCGAAGGCGCCAGCAAAGAAGCGCTCGAGCAAATCAAGAGGCTCGGCAGCAACAATATCATCGTCTCCTCGAGGAAATCGGCGGAAGAAGAGGCCACGAGCACTCAGCATTCTCACGCAGCCATGAGCATCTACGGCTTGACCTATGAAGACTTTCGCAAGGTAGCCTGGAGCTTCAAAGACATCCAGAGAGCTGCCCCGGTGAAGCTGACACGAAAGGACTCGCGCCTCCGCGAGAGGAAACTGGAACTGCGGATCGTGGGCACGACGCCTGAGTGGTTCGCGCTTGTGCCGCGAGAGGTTCTCGCGGGGCGGGTACTGATACAGGCCGATCTGGATAAGCAGGCCCCTGTGGCGGTGCTGACCGAATTCGGGGCTCGAAAACTTCTGGCCACCGAGAGCACTATCGGCCAAACGGTTAGCCTTGGCGGAGGTCAATTTGAAGTTGTCGGCATTGTCAAAAGCGAAAGCGGCCAGGCTGGAAATATTCAGATTCCCGATCAGGACGTGGACGCCTATATTCCCATCGAGGTGGCGCGCCGCTATTTCGGCGACATCTTCACTAAACGCACTTCAAGTGGGGACGAACGCGAAAAAGTCGAGCTGCACCAGATGATTGTCCAGGTGGATGACCCGAAGAAAGTGGAGGCCGTCGCGGCGGGCATCGAGAGACTGCTGGGACAGTTTCACAAGAAAAAAGACTATGTCGTGAGCGTTCCTCTGGCGTTGCTCAAGCAGGCCGAAGCCATGAAGCGCCGCTTCAATATCGTGCTCGGTTCCATCGCCGGCATCAGCCTTCTGGTCGGCGGAATCGGCATCATGAACATCATGCTGGCCTCGGTGACGGAACGTACGCGAGAGATAGGCATCCGGCGTGCAATCGGCGCC
>DATKWR010000419.1:0-3391 GCA_035529475.1 Sedimentisphaerales bacterium
TTCTCATTCCGGGCTCCTTACTTCGATACTCGTATATCGTCGGTCGTCGGTCGATAGGCTATATCCGACATCCGATATACGAAATAGTTTACACGAACCCCGCCTGGTTCTGCAATGGAATTCGAGGCCGCCAGTCGAGCAGGAAAGCCCGGCAGTTCGGTAGGTTTTCAGAAAGAATGAATTGCCAGCCGATTATTCTTGACAAAGGTGCAAGCAGTCTGGTACAAATAAGGTAGATGGAGCTTGTGGGTTTGGTTCATGGGAGCCATCTCCTGAATATGGTTCTTGAGGAGAGGAGTGAGGGCCAAATCAGCCTGTGAGAACTGAGTTTTATGCAGATGCGAATCTTTGGCGAAAGGTGCATATTTTCTGCGCGTATCGAAGATACACGAATGCCTTGGTGTGTGGCCAAGGCCCGACGAAATTACCCTTAACTTTTTGATGGAGTATTGTCATGTGTAAGAGAACGATTTGCCTGCTGTCTCTGGTCCTGGCGCTGGGGCTGGTGTCTACCGGCTACGGTGCTCTAATAGACAGCTTTGAGAATGCCCCCGGTGCCTGGGAGATTATGAATCCCCCGGAGACTCTGGCCCAAAGCAGCGAAGGTGTGACCGATGGCAGTTACAGTCTCCAGCGTAACTTCGTGGCAGGCTGGCGCTACATCGATCTGGATATCACCCCTTTTCTTACTGCGTTGAACAACAACGATATCCTCCAGGTTGATGTTACCACTTCAGTAACTGCCGAACAAATGGGTTGGTGGTTCGAGCAGCAGATCATCCTTCAAGGAGGAAGTGAGGCCGGCAGCTATTATCTCCAGGGTCCCCTGGTCAGTGTTGCCAGTCCCGACGGAAATCCGAAAACAACGACGGTCAGCTTCAACTACAGGCCGGAATTGGTGAATGGTCCGCTGACCGGCTGGGCGAAAATAAGGCTCCTTGGCAATACGGGTCCTGGCCCCGATGGGATTCTATACTACGACAATTTACGGGTCGTCTCTGCAGAACCTCCGCCCTCCAGCGTTGTGATCGGCGATTTTGAAGGGGGCCTGGACAATTGGACTGCGGCATGGGAAGGCTCTCCCGTTCTTGCCAATGCCACAAATGGCGTCACATCGGGCAGCGGCAGTCTCAGTCTGACGACCACGGGCGGCTACTACTGTCTTCAGTGGAATGCGCCGACAATACCGGCGAGTCTGGCCGACCAGAAACTTACGTTTGATTTGACGATGATCGCTTCGGAATGGCCCGTCGGCTTATGGACCAAAGTTGCCGAGAGGGTGGCCCTCAATAGCGACGGGGCCTCCGGCTGGAAAGAATATGCCAACGCCACAGCCATAGACAAAGTCACGGGCGAGGCGACCTCGCTTGATTGGGGCAGGTGGTGGGATACGGCACCCGATGTGGTCAAGACCTACAGCGTTGACATTTCGGACTATGATCTAACGGGGGCCACATGGTTCCAGATCAACATCACCGTGCAAGGCGGCAACGGCACGGGGCATTTCTATTTTGACAACGTGCAATTGGTCGGTCCCCCGCCGCCCGATACCGGCAAGAGCACCGACACGATCATCGGCGACTGGGAACAGGATTTGGACGGCTGGGTCGTCGGCGGAGGCGCCGATGCTATGTTCAACGACCACAACGGCGTAACGCTGGGCAATTACAGCCTCGATGTCTTTATCCCGAACGGCGACTACAATCAGGATGTCCTGACGCTGAACGTGCTGGGCGCGGGCCTTCTTGACCTGTTCAAGGTCAACCGGGAACTCTCCGTCGATGTGACGCGGCTGATGGCGGATTGGCCCACCGACAAGGGGACCTTCACGTGGAACGGAATCCACATGATCATCAACGCCGGCGGTGACGGCTGGAACCTCTGGCAGGACATGGGGTACCGTGTGCACTGGCTGCTAACCGACGGCGACCAGACCGCGACAGCAACCTGGGATTACGAGCAATACTTACCTTTGATCGATTTCGACAACCTGACGTGGCTTGAGCTCAAAGTGGTCAGCAACGCCAATGATCCGGCCTATACAGGTTGGGTGTGGTTCTACCTCGATAACATGAGGCTCACCGGCGCCGGGCTGGTCGAGGACCCGCAGCCGGCCGACGAGGCTACAGACGTGCCCACAGACGCGACGCTGAGCTGGACGGCGGGGACCTTCGCCGCGACCCATCATGTGTATTTTGGCACGAATTCGACCAAAGTGCGCAACGCCGACAAGGACAGCGACCCGGACGTGGTCTTCGTCGAAATCAGCGACGCCAGCTTTGACCCGAATGGTATGGCATTTGATACCCAGTACTTCTGGCGCGTCGATGAGGTTAACGAGGCCAACCCGGACAGCCCGTGGACGGGCCCGGTCTGGAACTTCACCACGGCGAATTTCATCGTTGTAGATGACTTTGAGTCCTACAATGACATTGATCCCCCAGACCCTGCAAGCAACACGATATTTGCAACGTGGGCCGATGGTTATGAAATTCCAACCAACGGGGCTCTTGTGGGCAATGCATTTCCTCCCTATACCGAGCAGACGGTTGTCCACAGCGGCGCACAAGCCATGCCGCTGTTCTACGACAACACCGGCGCCGCACTGCAATCCGAGACCCAGCGTGTTTGGGCAGAGCCCCAGGACTGGACGATCAATGGCTTCAATTCTTTGAAGCTCTTTGTCCACGGAAGTCCCGCGAACTTTGCCGGTCAACTCTATATCATCGTTGCCGATGGTGCGGGTGGCTCGGCCAAAATGACATATCCCGACTCGGCAGTATTTACGGCCGAAGAGTGGAAGGAATGGGTGATTTCGCTCGACGACATCGGCGCGGCCGGCGTGAATGTCACGGCTGTCACCAAGCTGGTCATTGGTGTCGCAGACCTGCCTGGTCAGCCTGAGGCCAACGGCGTGCTCAGCATCGACGACATCCGCGCCGGGTTCCAGCCGATTGGCCTGGTGGCTTACTATGCGTTCGAGAACAACCTTGAGGACGCCTCCGGCAACGGCCACACAGGAACCTTAGCAGGCGACCCGAACTTCCCCGCCACGTACGTAACCGGGCCGACCGGTTTCGGCCAAGCCATGCTGTTCGATGGGACAGACGGCCACCAGTACGTAAGTATCGGGACCTTCGATCCGTCCGCTGCTACAGGCCAACTCTCCCTGGCTCTCTGGGCCAAGTGGGACGGACCCAGCGCATCCTGGCAAGGCCTCATGGGCAAACGAAATGCCGGTGATTGGGTCGCCTCGATCATGATGTGGTATTTCGAGCTGGAGAGAGACGTCTGGGACGTCAGGTTCGTGCAACCGGGGAGCGGAGTGAATACCGGTCAGACGCTTCAGGTCGGCCAATGGACCCACCTGGCCGTCACGTTTGACGGGACG
>DATKWR010000420.1:0-4675 GCA_035529475.1 Sedimentisphaerales bacterium
AGATGAGCAGAGGGTGGCGAAGGCAGCAAAACGATGGTCGGTATTCTATCCAAGCCTGATACGCAGGAGAAGCTCGAAATACTCAGCGCTGATTCGCAGTACGATTTGGCCTGCGCGTGCGGTACGTACAAAGATGAACACCGCAAACGCGGCGGCGACGGCAAATGGGTTTATCCGGTCACGCTTCCCAGCGGGGGAACGAGCGTACTGTTCAAGACGCTGCTCTCGAATGTGTGCATAAACGACTGCAAGTACTGCCCGCTCAGGGAACAATCGGACGTCCGACGGTGCAGTCTGACGCCGGACGAGACGGCCAAGGTCTTCCTGGATTACTACAATCAGCGAAAAGTCTTTGGGCTTTTCCTGAGCTCGGGTGTTATAGGTTCGCCCGACGCAACGATGGACAGGCTCAACGGCGTCGCGAGGCTCTTGCGCAACAAACACCGGTTCAAAGGGTATATCCATTTGAAGATTATCCCCGGGGCCAGTGACCCGGCCGTGGAAGAGGCGGTCTCATTGGCCAGTGCCGTCTCGCTCAACATCGAGACTCCCGGCGAGAAGGCCCTGGCAAAACTGTCGCAGAAGAAGCAATACATCCGCGACATTATCGAGCCCATCAAGCTGATCAGCAGGCTCACCGAGCGAGGTTCGAGGTACGCAAGGGTCAAGCAGACGACGCAGTTCATCGTCGGGGCCGCCGGCGAACAGGACGCGGAGATTGTCAAGTACATGCACGCGCTTTACAGCCGCCTGAGCCTGCACAGGGTCTATTTCAGCGCCTACCAGAAGGGGCTGGGTGAAAGCTCCATCGCCGGCGAGCGGGTCGAATCGGCCGGAGTCGCCGATGTTCTTATGCGAGAGCACCGGCTGTATCAGGTCGATTTCCTGCTTCGCAAGTACGGTTTTGCCGAGTCGGATATCATTTTTGAAGAAGACGGCAGCCTTTCTCTGGCCGTTGACCCCAAGAAAGCATGGGCCGACAGGCACCCGGAGTATTACCCCGTGGATATCAACCGGGCCGGCAGGGCCGACCTGCTGCGAGTGCCCGGACTCGGGCCGGTCACCATAAAGCAGATACTGGAGCGGCGACGGCAATCGCGTATCCGATCCATCGATGACGTGGGAAAGGTCGGAGTCAGGCTTGGGAAAGCGGTCAAGTATCTCAGCTTTTGAGCCGTGGGTCGCGGCATCCTTGCCTCGTGCATGTCCCAAAAACAGCTTCAGGAGGGACACAACAGATGAACAAGCCGCCTGTAAATGATCGTGAGCACTCGAATCACGTGCCAAACTGAGGAATTTGCGAAAATTTGTTGCAATTTCCCACAGTGGGCATTAGTATTCGGCCCGTGCGAGCCCCGTGAGAGACTCAACGGCGGGGCGACACGGCTGAAACAGGATTTGCGGGCAAGCATGGTTTTGGCAGATGGTCGAGCCGAGCGAAAACAGTGATAAGGGCCTCGAAACAAGCGTCGGCAGGGAAGTTGGCGATTTCGTAGCCGGCCTGAGCGACGAGCATCGTATGCTGGTCATTCTCAAGGCGCAGTTGTACGGCGGGACATGGGAGCCGATGCTCGATGACCTGCAGAACCGTTTAGAGGGTAAGCCATATATATTCAAGCTGGCAAACCGGATTAAGGACGATATCGAACGCATCGAGCAGATGCGAAAATTCGAGCAGGAACACAACATCGATTTGACCGAATACGTGGAACTATCGTGAACAAGGGTGCACAGCAGGCGTGGGGCCGTAGTTCCCCCTCCGGCGACCCCATGATTGCCCCGAAGTCACGGAGCGTGGTGACGAAGAAACACGTTTTCTTTTGCGAGGAGCTGCGAAATGCTGAGATCGTCGAGACAAAGACTTGTTTGGTTGACCGGACTGGCCATTCTGTGCGCGATGCAGAGCGGCTCTGTCGCGAGAACCAGTTCAAACCCGCTTGTTTCACCCGAGCTGCTCAAGCACGCCAGCTTGAAAATAGTATGGGAGAACGAATTGCCGATAAAGAAAGGCGAGAGCGTAGGGCACTTGTTCCTGCTCGCCAATCGTCTCTACGCGATCTCCGACCACAACTACATGCTCTCGCTGGACAAGGAGGACGGCAAAATAGTGTTTGGCAAGACGGTCACCCCCGCGGGCCTGCTGACGTCGGGCATGATGCTCTATGGCGATGAGCTTCTTTATGTGAACGGCAGCAGCCTGGTGCAGGTTGACGCCGGGTCCGGCATCGAACGCAGGAGTATAGACATTGGGCAGGGCATGACTTGTCCGGCGGCCCGGAACAGCTCGCACTTCTACGTGGCCGGAATCGACAAACGCTTACACGCGCTCAGTGCCAAGAACATGGTCCAGGCGTTCGAGTTCGCCGCCGACAACGATTCGGTGGTTACTTCGATCCTTGCGGATGAAAACTTCGTCATTGTTGCGACGAAAAAAGGTAACGTGATCTGCGTCGCAGCCGACAAGGCGGTGCGCCTGTGGCAGTTCGATGCCGCCGGCGCTGTCGCCGGACCGGTCGTCAGGGACTGGATGTCGCTGTTCTTTGCGAGCAAGGACACAAACGTCTATAGGGTTGACATGGCGCAGCCGCCCGAGCAGAAACGGCTTGTCTGGAAATACCAGGCGGCCGGCGTACTCGAAGAAGCTCCTCGCGTGACGCAAAGGGTCGTCTATCAGCACGTTCGCGGCAAGGGCGTCGTAGCGATAGACAAAGAAACCGGTTCGGCCATGTGGTCGGTGCCGGGCGGTCGGGACTTGCTGGCCGAGGCCAAGGGCAAAGCGTATGTGATTACGGACGCCGCGACGCTGGTGGTCATGGACAATGCCAAAGCCCGCAACCTGTATTCCATCAACTTTGCGCATGTCTCAAAGTATGCCGCCAATGCTATGGACGACAAAATCTACATCGCCGACAAACGCGGCCGGATGGCCTGTTTGCAGCCGGTGGAGTAGCCGGGGGACGAAAGCAAATCACACGGACACATAAAAAGGAGAACGATTGCAAATGGAAGTGAAAATTAAAACGGCATTGATAAGCGTTTCGGACAAGAGCGGTGTGGCCGATTTCGCGCGCAAGCTCGACAAGATGGGGGTCAGGATCATCAGCACGGGCGGAACCGCAAAAGCGCTGAGCGATGCAGGAGTGAGCGTGGTCGGAATCGAGTCGGTGACGGGCTTCCCGGAGATGATGGACGGCAGAGTGAAAACGCTTCACCCGAAAATACACGGCGCGCTGCTGGGACTGCGCGACAAGAAGGAACACGCAGCGGCCATGCAAAAACACGCCATTGAGCCGATCGATTTGGTCTGCGTGAATCTCTATCCGTTTGAGCAGACGATTGTCAAACCCAACTGTACGCTGGCCGAGGCGATTGAGAATATCGACATAGGCGGCCCAAGCATGCTTCGTTCCGCGGCGAAGAATCACAAGTTCGTAACCGTCGTCACGCAGCCCGATCAGTACGACAAGGTCATCGAAGAAATGGAGAAGAACGACGGGGCCGTCAGTGACCAGACGCGGAGCGACTTTGCACGCGTGGCCTTCAGTCTGACAGCGTCTTATGATGCGGCGATAGCGAAGTATCTCAACAACAGAGCAGGCATGGAGTACCCGGAGAAAGTCTCGATCGCGCTGACCAAACAGGGCACGTTGCGCTACGGCGAGAATCCCCACCAAAGCGGCGCATTCTACAAGCTGCCGGCAAGCGGGGAAACATCCGTCAGCAGCGCCGCTGTGCTGGAGGGCGAGACGGAGATCAGCTTCAACAATCTGCTCGATACGAACGCCGCGTTCGAGCTGGTGAAGGAATTCGCCGAGCCGGCGGCGGTTGTCGTCAAGCACCTTAACCCGTGCGGCTGTGCGATCGATGATGATATTTGTGTGGCCTACCGAAAGGCCTACGAAGGCGACGTCGTCAGCGCGTTCGGCGGCATCATCGCGTTGAACCGAAAAGTGAACGTCGAGCTGGCACAGACGATTATGGAATCGTACAGCCGATTCGGCAAGGCGCTGGGCGCCGGCGGATTCTTTGCCGAGGTCATCATCGCGCCGGGATTCGACAAAGACGCCGTTGAGATCATCAGAACGCTCAAGAGCTGGGGCAGCAGAGTCCGGCTTGTTGAAACCGGCCCGATCGACAAGGCCAAAATCGACTGCGGCGAGTACGACGTCCGCTGCGTCATCGGTGGAATGCTCCTGCAAAAGCGCGACTTGGCCGGCTGGGAACCCGATGCGCTTGTCTATCCCACAAAAGCCAAGCCCAAAAAGGAGCAGCTTGAGGACCTGAGGATCGCCTGGCTCGTCGCCAAGCACACCAAAAGCAATACCATCGTGCTGGTCAAGAACAGGAGGGTCTTGGGCGTCGGGGCCGGGCAAATGAACCGCGTCGAGTCCGGCCTGATTGCGTTCAAGCACGCCGGCGAGGAGAGCAAAGACTGTGCCATGGCCTCGGATGCGTTCTTCCCCTTCCCGGACAACGTCGAAAACGCCGCCCAGGCAGGTGTGGCGTGCATCGTCCAGCCGGGCGGCTCGAAGAAGGATGACGAGGTCATCGCCGTTGCAGACAAGCACAAAATCGCCATGGTCTTTACCGGCAAGCGGCACTTCAAACACTAATCCACCGGTAGAGCAATGCTGTTCGCCAGATGAGGATTTGTATCCGGCGCCCGCAAGCACAT
>DATKWR010000421.1:0-5399 GCA_035529475.1 Sedimentisphaerales bacterium
GCGGCAAGGTGACAGAGGCGCCCCAGGAAACTCGCGGCTACGTCGTACGCGCCGGCGCCAATGACAACTACCGCCTGATCAACCGCCTGTTTCGGGCGGGCATTCCGTTTCAGATGATTTCTTCGCAGACTCGATGGAAAGAAACAACGGGAATGGACGTGCCGTGCGGCTCTTTGTTCGTTCCCGATGGTGACAAGATTGCCGCCGCAACGCCGGGGCTGCTTGAGGGGATCTCCGCCATACTGGTTGGCGTATCCCAGGATTCGTCGCAGGTCCGGGCGGCGCTGACCGAGGTTTCGTCGGTCCGCCTCGGACTCTATCAGCCGTGGACGGCCAGCATCGATGAGGGGTGGACCCGGCTGGTGCTGGACAACTTCGAGTTTGCCTACAGCTCGGTGCACAACGCTGAGATCCGCGCCGGGAACCTTGCGGAACGATATGATTGCCTTCTCCTGCCCTCTGTCAGTTCCGGCTCGATCGTCAACGGTCAGGCGGTGGACGCGACCGAGCCTCAGTACGTCGGAGGTATCGGCTCCGAAGGCATTGTCACGCTGCAGGACTTCGTGCGGGCCGGAGGCACGCTTGTTTGCATCGACCGCTCATGCAGCCTCGCAACGGGACATTTCAATATCCCCGTCCGCAACGCGCTGGCTGGCAAGTCGTCCAAGGAGTTCTTCTGTCCCGGCTCTATCCTGCGCGTATGGATAGACCGACAGCATCCCGTTGGCTATGGGTCGCCCGAATGGGTCTCGGGATACTTTGCGAGGTCCCAGGCATTCGAGTTGATCGAAGCATCCAAAAAGGACGACAAGAACCCGCGAAGCCCCGAAGCCCGCTATCCCACCCGCGTTGCGGCGCGTTATTCGGATACGGTTCTACTGGAAAGCGGATGGATCAGGGGGCAAGAGCTGATCACCGACAAACCCGCGATTGTCGAGGTCGAGTACGGCGACGGGAAAATCATTCTCCTGGGATTCGCGATCCAGAATCGTGCGCAGCCGCACGGAACGTTCCGCCTGCTGTTCAATGCCATCCTTTCCAGCGCGATGGGTGATGCAGCAGGAACCTGAGCCGAGCCCGGGCTTCGCATTGCGCTGTGTTCTGCAAAATGAAAAGACGTGAGAAGAGATGTTTGAAGCGCTTGAGACAATAAATGCACGTCCCAAACCGTTTGAGTTCTATACGGCGGGTGACCTGTGGACGGATGAGCATACGTCAAAGCAGATGCTCGCATTCCATCTCAATGAGAAAGTTGATGTTTCTTCTCGAAATGCCGAATTTATCGACCGCTCCGTTGAATGGATCTGTTCCCGCTTCAACGTCGGAGCGGGGACGAAAATTGCCGACTTTGGCTGCGGCCCGGGATTGTATGCGACGAGATTGGCTCGGAGGCGGGCCGATGTGACCGGGATAGACTTCTCGAAGAGGTCGATTCAGTATGCGCGGAAAATCGCAGCCGCCGAGGGGCTGTCAATCCACTATGTAAATCAGAACTACCTGGAGTTTGAAACGGATGATCGGTTCGACCTGGTGCTGATGATTATGTGCGACTTCTGCGCTCTCAGTCCCGCCCAGAGAAAGAATATGCTGAGCAAGTTCCAGACAATACTGGAGCCGGGCGGTTCGGTTCTGCTCGACGTGTACTCGCTGAAGGCTTTCGAGCGGCGGCAAGAGACCGCAATTTACGAGGTTAACCTCCTCGATGGCTTCTGGTCGTCAAAGAAGTACTACGGGTTTCTAAATACGTTCAAGTATGACCGGGAAAACATAGTCCTCGACAAATATACACTTATCGAAGCGGCACGCACAAGAACAGTCTATAACTGGCTGCAGTACTTCAGCCCCGAAGCTCTGGAAATAGAGTTCGCGGATTTTGGATTTCTGATTGAAGAGCTTCTCTTGGACGTAGCCGGCTCATCGTTTGATCCCGAAGCCGGCCAATTCGCGGTTGTCGCCGGCAAGCTATAGATGGTCGGGAACACCGAACAAAGCCGTGGACGTTGGCGGCAATTCCACCTTTTTTATACCCGAGGGTGATAGCGCTGGACCGGGATTATCCGGAGACCGAACATATAAGGTACTCTCGAAAGAGAAGTGACTTCCGCCGAGCGGGCGCGGACCCCCCCTCCTCCTGCAGTACTTTCTCATTGCCCCGCGTTCTCGAAGTGCCCCACGGTCGCCAACCTTCGATCTTCGTGTACGTGCTTGCTGCGCACAAACAGCGATTGGCGGTTGTGCCACAGGATTTTCACCGCCCTTTCGAGACTGAAGTGTCGCACCCGTTTTCTCGCGTCCAGCCAGTGAGACTCACAACAGTGGCAGACATCGAGCGGCTTGTCATACCACCAAAGCTGAAAACCGCCGAAGGACCGATATTGGTGGCCCGTATGCCGAAAACGCTGCCCGTGTAGAGCAGTTGTTTGACCTGAATCTTGTCTTCGACGCTGATCTTCTTCATCTTCAAATCCTCCGTGAAAGATTCCTAACATCACGGCTGACCTTTTTCGCCCCTCAATTAGGTAAGGCACTTCTGCCAAGAAAGGTAACACGTTTTCCTCACATGGTTCGTTCGGACGGCGCAGGCGGTTGGTGTTCCTCAGCCGGCCCCTGTTTTTCCTGTTTTATCTGAACTTGCGATGTGTGCCTTCTCTATTCTATATAGACGTATGACGACCGGGCTTTATTACGGGTAATCTGCAAGAAAGCTCTCGGCTCTTCACGCAGAGTGCCTGTTTACAGCACACGCGCCTTCCCACAATCGAGTCGAAAGAAATTAGAGAGCGAAAGCGTTTGTTGGCTGATTTTTTCAAAAAAATTTTGTGTCGAGCCGTCTCGCGTTATCGGGTTTAAGTAGGAGAACGAGGCGAGCATGTGAGAAGATGGTAAAGCTGTCAAGCTGGAGTTCTGGGCGGTGGAAAAAGGGCAAGCGGCCTTTGGCGTGCTCGTCTTTTTACCTGGGTTAAACGAAGTCCCAGCCCCCTGCGTGACGCCGTCAAGAAAGGCTCAAGGTTGATGAGTCAATCCGCCGATTGACTCTCATGGATTTGACAAGTGAAGAACTTCTGACAGATGCAAGCGTGCCCCTGTGCAGCAGAAGGCGAGTATTTCAAACTACAAAACAAAACTTGCAATAAAGGAATACACTCGCGCTTATCGGCACAGGGGCTTTTTTTGTGTTCGGATTTTCTTGCCGTCATGCTGTCTGTGAAGGCCCGCTTGAGGATCCCTCCGACGGGGCCGAGATGCTCGGGGTAGGGCGCGATTTCCCAGTCACCCCCGAAAAAAAGCACATCCCCACAAGAATTCTTTTGACTTCAGCACCCGGAATATGGTATAAATTAGCTTGGATCGTGTGTGTCCGCTGAGCTTGTGGCTCGCGGATGCGCAGGGTATCCATAGTTCCTGGGCAAATACCCGATGTGTAGTCGGGTAAGGAACAAGCGTGGAGTGAGGTTCATAGCAGGAGGCGGTGGAATCACACGTGACAGGGCAAAGGCTTTGTGATGTGGTGTCTGCTGCGCGCTGAGATTGCGTCATCGTCGCAGGCCACTGTGCCAAGGCCCAGGTTCTTGATGCGCCCCCGGCTCTTCTTGCGGGCCCATAGCAGGGTGTAGCTCAAGTTGTTCGGATTTGCAGCACCGTTCTGTACGAACAACAATGCAGGCGATGCTGCGATCGGCGAGGCCCAATTGTTCGTCGAGACCTTTGCCCCCAATCTCGGCAAGATCGGGGATCTTTTCGTGTTTCTTCATTCAGAAATAAGTAAGACGTCCCCGGATTTACCGGATTTACAGTTTTTGGGTCATTCTCCCCGATACTTCGCACCGCAATTCTTGTGCCGAACAGGATTGAAGGCGTCCCCCGATTTTCCGATGCGCCTTTCCCACTATTCATGAAAAATATGCTGAGAAGGGTATAAGATGTGAACCCTCTTACTGACAGCCTGACGGTTATGACGCCTCTTATTGGGGATCCTTGCAGCGGGCCATCCACTCCGGCCATTGCGGCAGTTGGGCATTCAGATCATACTCTTTGTGCCACTTCAAACGCCAGAGTCTCTTGAGCGATACCCTCTCTAAAGAGAAATCGGCAAACAACACATTCTGCGTCAGCTTGTGACGATCCACGCATACAGTACGCATCTCACCACTGCCGCCGGACTTAAAATTATCGCGATCCGTGTAAGGGGTATCCGTATCACGCGGCCAGGCATCCACCCACCAACCTTCTGTAAAAACAGGCACCTTACTGGCGTACTTCGCAGGAAATCCCCGCCAGTAACCAGACGCAGGTCCCCGTCCCCACAAGGAACTCATACTAAGCGGCGGGTTGCACATCCATCCATTGGGCGCATAACTGCCGACATCGCCTCCCTGAGAATCGGGAACACGCCAGGCGTCATAGGGATTCTGTGCCAGCGACATATCATTATTCGATGTGGAGGTCCGGTTCTTGGATGCGGTTGGACACAACCACATTTTTTCGTCTTTGGCATACGGTTTGAGCGGTTCTCGCCACCAATCTCCGTGTTGTACATTCTGGGTCGATCCATTGACCAAACCACTCAAAAACTTACCGTCATTCTCCTCTATGTACATGGCAAAAACGAGACCCCACTGACGCAGGTTGGATTGACAGGCAACCATGCGTCCCTGTTCGCGAACACTTTGCAGAGCAGGCATTAGGATGCCCATCAGAATGGCGATAATGGCTATCACCACTAATAGTTCGATGAGGGTAAATCCCTTCTTCACGCTTCCAGTCCTTAAGCCATGGAGTAGTTAAACAGAGGGGCCCTGAACTTGCAGGACCCATCTGCCAGAAGCATCATTCCTAATTACGGCGCATTCGGATCCGGGCAGTCCAGGCCGTTGCATTCCAGCCAATGCCCAGACAAGATATCCATATCCAGTTGATCCACAACACAATCGAGATTGAGATCCCCAGGAATAGCTGTCCAACCTGGCAAGGACTTCGCGGCTTCGCAATGGTCACTGAATACATTGATCGTCAGGGTATCCGAACCGGTGTATTCACCATCAGAGGCATCCAACTGCAAAACATACTCGCCTAAGGCCGACAGGGTAATGCTCGTATCCTCGGCGCTCGGATCGGTAATCACGGCGTCAGGGCTGTTGGGATCATCGGGTTCACTGATCACCGTCCACTGCACGGTATAAGCCTCATCATCGGTGACGGTCGCATCCAGATTCTCTGTCCTGAGACCGTCATCGGCCAGCCAGGTCAATAAATCGGGACCGGCGTCCACTGTGGGAGGCGCATTATCTGCCAGGAAGCTAAAAATAGGTCCAAGAATCGGATCGTTGGGATCGCCGACATAAGTATCGACCGCCCAATAATACTGCGTCTTTGGTTGAGTTTGCACGACAACGGAAGTC
>DATKWR010000422.1:0-10271 GCA_035529475.1 Sedimentisphaerales bacterium
GGATGGAGGTATCGGTCTCGGCGGGGTACCAGTGCAGGTAGCCGCCACTGCTGAGCGTCTGCTGAAGTTTGTCGAGGCTGCCCACGTCGCGCTGCGTCATATCGGGCCAGTCGAATTTGTCCGCCGGAGCGTTGATGGGAATGACGCTCCACTCGGCGTCTCGCGAGTTGCCCGCTTCGTTGCCGACCCACCGCACGTCCGGACCTTTGCCGAATATCACGGCCTGCGGGGCCAATTCGCGGATCATCGCGTACCACTGGGCGTAGGTGTAGGTCTGGCCTCCTTTGCGTTTGGGGTGCGCGCCGTCGAACCAGACCTCGTGGATGGGTCCGTACTCGGTCAGCAGCTCGAAGAGCTGGTTGAGGAAATACTCGTTGTAATCATCGACGAGGTACTTGAAGGTGCGCTTATCGCTGAAGGGCCGGCCCGGCACTTGTCGCGGAATCGTCCGCTCGGTGTATGCACTCAGATTGCCATACAGACCGTCGGGGCTTTCGATCTGGTACAAATCGGCGGGTGACAAATAGACGCCGACTTTCAGGCCGTACTTCTTGCACGAGGCGACCAGGTCGCGCAGCACGTCCCCTTTGCCGCCGCGCCAGGTGCTCGAAGCGACCGAGTGCGTCGTATATCGCGTCTGCCAGAGGCAGAAGCCGTCGTGGTGCTTGGCGGTCAGGATGATCTGGTTCATCCCGGCCGCCTTGGCCATCCGGCACCACTGGTCGGTATCGAGCTTTTCGGGGTTGAAGATTTTCGGGTCCTCGGTGCCGGTGCCCCACTCGCGGCCGGTGAACGTGTTGACGCCAAAATGAACGAAGCCGATGAATTCAAGCTGCTGCCACGCGAGCTGACGCGGCGAAGGCGTGACGCTTACGGCCCTGCGGACCGTCTCTTCGAGCGAGACCGGGCCGGTTTCGGCCATGTCATAGACGCGGACGTAATCGACGACGAAGTAATCGGGCAGCGATGCTTTTGTGATGTCACCACCCCATTTGCCGATTTCCTCGGTGAGTTTTGCGTACTGGGGCACCTGCGAGACGCCGCCGGCGCTGGTGCGCCAGGTTTCTTTGCCGTCCACGTAGAAAACATACTGCTCGGGCGTCCAGAAAAGCCCGAACGTATGAAAGCCCTCGCTCACGCCGGGGATCGTGATTTGCCCGGTTCCGGCGCTTTTGTGCTCTTTGCCGTACCCGTCCCAGTGCAGGTTCTGCGTGATCTTATCTTCGCGCCACGGCTTTTCCATGATGTCGATTTCCGTGCCGTCCCGGCCCTGGTCTCCTACTCTGCCGACGGTGTTGGCATGCAGCCAGAACGCCGGCCAGTGCCCTTCCTGCGTGGGGAACTTGCAGCGGCAGACCCAATAGCCGAAGGCGTGCTCGAATTTGCCTCTGGTACGCAGGGCTCCGCTCGTGTACCGGTCGCCGGCCTTCTTCGTGCGCACGAGCAGATTTCCCTTGCCGTCCAGGAAAGAATCTTCCTTGACCCAATATCCATCCCGGCGTTTCCAGTCGCCTAATATCTCCCATTTCGATTCGTCGAGCTTGCCGCCGTCGAACTCATCGCACCAAGCCATGACCCAGTGCTTGCCCTCCGGGATCGGGGGCAGGAATTCTTCGGCCTTTTGAGCCTGGCCCGCTTTGGCGGCGGCCAACCACGACGACGCCAACGTGCAGAATGCCAAACAGAAAACGACAGATTTCAATGGGGCGCACACGTGCGGTTTCATATTTCCTCCCTGCATTGTGAGTTGTGCAAATACTATGCTGCTGCTTTTTTCCAGGAGCTTCGCTGGGTCGCTCGCAGGCCCGAAATCACCGTGATCACAAGCATCAGCGCAAAGGTCACAGTCGCGAAGTAGTTACCCCATGCGGCGGTCCGGACGTGGGCCATTTTGATGACCACCGTGCCGATCGCGAAGGTCTGCAGGAACATTTTGATTTTGCCCGAACGCGTAGCGGCGAAGTTGACGCCGCGCGCCTCGGCAATATGGCGCAGGACCGTCACGTAGGCTTCCCGGGCGACCAGAACGCCCAGTACCGACCAATGAATCACCGCCAGGGCCGAGGGGCCGAGGCCGAACAGCTTGGGCTGGCCAATTATGGCAAAGCAGGTAAATGCCCCGCAGACCAGGACCTTGTCCACGAGCGGATCCACCATTCGGCCAAACTTGCTGGCGACGTTCAACCGGCGGGCGGCTATGCCGTCGGCAATGTCGGTCAGGCCCGCAATGACAAACAGAATGAAGGCGACGTCGAGAAAACCGGGAAACGCCACCTCGCCCTCGGCGTAATAGGGCGGCGCCAGCAGAATCATAACCAGAAAAACGACGGTCAACACGAGCCGGCCAAAAGTCAAAATGTTCGGGACAAGCTTTAACATGCTCCGAAGTTTACTTTTTCTGCCGCGTAATTCAATACTAAATGAATTTTTGCATAACTCTTGTACTAAATTTGCTCGACGAGCAGGTCGTAGTCCTGCGCCGCGACGACCTTTGCCTGGATGAATCGCCCGGGCTGGGCGGGACCGTTGCGCAGGATGCAGACGCTGTCAATGTCCGGCGCCTGGCCATAGAAGCGCCCCCGGCAAAGACCGTCGGGATCGACCGAATCCACCAGACATCTGAGCCTCCGGCCGACTCGGTCTTCATTCTTCGCAAAGGCGATCTTCTGCTGGGTGCGCATCAATTCGTCGAGCCGCTGTTGCTTGATCTCGTCGGGAATCTGCCCGGGCATCCGGGCGGCTTCGGTTCCCGATTCGGGATAGAATCTGAAACAGCCCAGCGCATCGAACCGGGCCCACTCGACGAACTCGATCAGCTCGCCGAATTGCCGGTCGCTCTCGCCCGGAAAGCCGACCATCAAGGTCGTACGCAGCACGATATCGGGCATGGCGCCACGCAGGTCCTCGATCAGGCGTTTGATCCTGTCCTGCGTGTCGGGCCGGTGCATCGCTTTGAGGATATTATCGCTGACGTGCTGGATCGGGATATCCAGGTAATGGACGGTCTTTTCGCTGCGGGCAATCGTCTCGATGAGCGTCCCGTCGATTCCCGCCGGATACAGATACATCAGGCGCAGCCACGCCAGGCGGGCCATCTTGTCCAGCTCTTGGATAAGAGCCGATAATCCGTTTGGCTTTTTCAGGTCGCGCCCGTAGTACGTCGTGTCCTGCGCGATGACGTTGAGCTCGACCACGCCCGATGAAAGCAACTCTTCGGCCTCGGCGAGAACGAGCTCCTGCGGTTTGCTGCGAAACCGGCCCCGGATGGACGGGATGGTGCAAAAAGAGCAGCGGCGGTCGCAGCCTTCGCTGATTCGCAGGTAAGCCCAGTGGCCCGGAGTAATCAATAATCGGCAGCGGTCGTCGGCGATGTGCTCGGTCGAAGGCGAGACCATCGGGGGGCAAGATGGTGACATGATCGGCGTATCGGATGTTTTTCGGTCCGAATCTCGTCGAGAATAAAACAATTTTCCAATTATTTCGGCAATATTATCCCGCTGAGCAAGACCGATAACGGCATCAATGCCTTCAATCTGCTTGACAAGTTCCGTTCCCGATCTTTCACTGAGGCAGCCGGCCACGATGACTTTCTTCACCGCTCCGGTGCGCTTGCCATCGACCGCGTGCCGGATCGCACCGAGGGACTCGGCCTGGGCCGGGGCGATAAAAGCGCACGTATTGACGACAACAACATCGGCATTATCAGGCTCGGTCGTTATCGGGAAGCCCGCCTGGGCGACTTCGGCGAGCATCCGTTCGGTGTCAACGACATTTTTCGGACAGCCCAAAGAGACAAAACCCACGGTGATTTGGTGCTTTTTTACTATCATGGCCCACAAAACAAGACAGAAAACCGCGATTTGGCGGTCAAAAAGACGGAAACATTTTTCCTAATTCAAACGTAATATAGTTGACGATAAAAAGATATGCAATATAATAGCGCATATCCCGTCTGTATTCAGGTCGGATACGCTTGAGTTCGAGCATGCTACTAACTGAATGTGGGATTATGAGGGCGGTCACGATATGATGAGCAAGAGCTGCCGAAAAAACGGCCGCAATCGAAGCCTGATCGTGGCTGCAGCGGTGATGTTGTGGACTGGAGGGTGGGGGAGTATCTCTGCGCAGACGGATACCGAGCTTGAGGCCGAGAGGACCCTTCGAGAATTGCGGATCAACACGCAGGCCCCCGCCGAACCGAGCGTTCCTGTGCCCGACGTCTATCGGACCCCGCCCAATATCTTCGAGCAAGTCGTCGGCGGCACATCGGAGTGGAAGCTGTTCTACTTTTGCAGGTATCATACCTCCGATGACTTGAAAAAGATCATCCATGAGCAATTTGCGACGAAGGTCTTTGACGAAAAAGGCAAATCGACTCAGGTCACGGATTATACCGTCAGCAGCAACCCTGCTACGAATCAGCTAATCGCACGATGCCCGGCGCGCGAGGACGTTGATGCGGTGCTTGAGACGCTGCGCCAGGTGGATGTCCCTCCGATTCAGGTCAAGATAGATTGTTTGATCTCGGAAATCTACGCGGACATGACGTTCGACCGGGAAACCACGATAGCCATTGAAAACCTGTTCGGCGAGGATATCACCATGAAGCCTGGCGGGACGGCGTTCGGCGCAGACGTTCGGCAGTTGGTGCAGGACGGTGACTACCTTCCCGCGTTTCCCGGGGCCTCCCTCAGAGAGGTCGCACGTTCCAGAATGGGTCTCAATATCGGGTACATGAGCACGAGCCACGCTTTCACGCTCCTGATCGACCTGCTGGAGTCGCGGGGCTACCTGAAAATTCTGATGAATCCGACACTCGAGGTGGTGAACGGCGGAACGGCCAAAGTCTTATCGAGTCAGAAGGTTCCGATTGACCGGATCACCATGCGGTCCACACAATCGGACTACCTGGAGACAAAGACGGAATATGAAGACGTGATTGACTCGCTTGAAGTCACTGCCCATGTGTTTGCCGACGGCTACATCGCTTTGGAAACATCCATCCTGCTCGGCTCAAAGAATACGCCCGAAGGCGTTAAGCAGGTGCCGATCATTACCAAGAAGCAAATCGATAACAAGCAAAACCGCATCCGACAGGGCGAGAGCCTCATCATCGGCGGGATTCGAAAGAACGAAAAGTTCGCGGTCGTCCGCGGCGTGCCGATATTGAAAGATATCCCCATTATCGGCTATCTGTTCTCGAGCGAAGACACGGAGCAGCGAGCGGTCGAGACGGTATTTATTCTGACGCCCACCATTTCCACCGACGGCCGGCCCAAAGCCGAAGTGATGAAAGAAATCAGCAGGAGACACGAGCCGGCTTCGGCGGAAGGTCTGAGCGAGATGATGACCGATCCTTTCGGATTCAAGGCCCGCGAGCACGTACACGAGCAGGCGCTCGATGAAGCCGAACGAATGCGTCTCGAAGCTGAGGCCGAAAAAGCCCAGGCCCAAATCAACATCAGGCAAGCCGTCGAACGAGCCGACAAGGCCGAGTCGGAGCTGGACAGGGTGAAGAGCGAATCCGACAGAATAAAGAGCGACGCAGAGAAAGCCAGCGCTGAGGCTGAGGCCAAGACCAAAGCGGCCCAAGAGGCCCAGACGGCGGCCGACAAGGCGTTAGCCGAGGCCAAGAAAGCCCGGCAAGCGGCGGCTGAAGCCGAGGCCAAGGCCAGGGCTGCAAAGGACGCCAAGCCGCCGGAAGGTGATGTACAAAAACCGGCAACCGAGACAAACAGCTCCAAGGCGCAAGAACCCAAAGAGCCCGAGAAGGCAAAAGCCGAAGAAGCAAAGACCCAGGGCTGAGTCTAACAAGTCCCGAAGAAAGAAACACGGAACAAATGATACGTCCGAGCACATCGTATCGCCGTTCTTCTTTCGTGAGCGGCAACATCATAGGCGGGGGCAATCAATAAGACGTTATTTTTTTAGCAGAGGGACAGTCTATGGACAATCTCGGTGGTGTCAATTCTGGCGGTCAGCATCCCAACGATCCGATTCCCTTGGACGGCGGCGCGCAGACAAAAGGCGTTTCTCATGCACCCCTGGACCTGGGCGGCGCCGGCCCGGTGCTCGCACCGCAAAGCGTCGCGCCCAAGCCGGTTGCAAGGCCGAGCGGACCGCCCGCAGCGGCGGTAAGACCGGTGCGAACGGCCCCCCCCACAGGAAGCCGAATCCGGGCCGTAAAGACGTTTTTCACCAAACTGCACCCCGGCGCCATCGATTTTCTGGACGAGCAAATCACCCGGTGGCTGAGCGAAAACCCGGACGTGGCAATAAAACAGACAAATGTCACGGTCGGCGAGGTCCAGGCCAAGAAGACCGAGCCGAACATTCTGGTTACGGTCTGGTACTAATTGGACTTTTGCAGAATCGAAGGAGAAGATTCTTTCTTTCCAAAGTATGCCTAACTTCGATTTTGCAAAACTCTTCCATGAAGGAAGGATTCGCCCCCAGATCCATCATCTTCCGGCCGCAGGACGGGCCAATCCGGGGTCCGGGCCGGCCAGCGTCCGGCTCCGGTAAAATCCCCGCGGCTCCCGGACCGGCCAATCCCTTCCCGCCTCGAAAAATTTTCTTCGCATAAGTTCTTGACACATCATGGGTTTTATATTAGTTTTTAGAGTCTGTCCGCCCACGTGAGGCGGTTGAGGTAAAGGTCTGAAAGTTTTTTGGAGGTCTTTCGTGGCTAAAGAACTCACACGGAAACTGATTAACGCGGGGGTGCATTTTGGACATGGCGCCAGCCGATGGAATCCCAAGATGGCCCCTTTTATTTTCGCAAAACGCGGGAATATCCATATCATCGACGTCAAGCAGACGTTGAGAGGCTTGCTGATCGCCAAGAAGCTCCTTGCCGAGGTGGTCTCCTCCGGCAAGGACGTTGTCTTCGTGGGCACCAAGCGCCAAGCCCAGAAAGCGGTCGAGGCCGCCGCCGCCAAATGCGAGATGCACTTCGTCAGCCAACGGTGGCTCGGCGGCATGCTCACCAATTTCAGGACGATCCGGTCCCGTTTGCAAAGGCTGGAGCAGCTTGAAGCCATGGCCGAAGACGGAACGCTCGAGAGTGAGAGCAAGAAGCAAGCTTCGAGACTCAAACGCGAGATGCGAAAGATAAAAGCGAACCTGCAGGGCGTTCGGAACATGTCTCGTTTGCCCGGGGTGGTTGTTGTCGTTGACGCCAAGAAGGAGTACCTCGCGTTGCGTGAGGCCAAGAAGCTGGACGTCGCGACCATCGGACTTCTCGATACGGACTCGGACCCCGATACGGTGGACGTGGCTATTCCGGCCAATGATGACTCTATCCGGGCGGTTGACCTGATCCTCAGCGAGCTGGCCGACGCGGTGGCGATTGGCAAGACGATGGTGGTCGCCCGCCAGGAGCCGGCGCCCCAACGGCCGCGACGCGTTCGTTCCAGAAAGCCGGCCCCGACGCGCGCCGCTGAAGAGCAACCCGTCAGAGCCGTGGAACAAAGCGCCGCGCAAACCGTGGAGGCCGCCGCGCCCGAGGAGCAGCAAACCCCGGCGACGGGCACTGAAGCCCCCGCGGAAAATCCTTAGTCCTTGACCTGCGGCCTGGCCGCCGGTTCGCACGATACGAGTGACAATTCACGAATCACGAAAGAACGGGAGTTTATAAAATGTCGGAAATCTCAGCAGCGGCCGTAATGGAACTGCGGAAAATGAGCGGTCAGGGAATGATGGACTGCAAGAAAGCCCTCCAGGAAGCCAACGGAGACGTCGAGCGGGCCATGGACATACTCAGAAAGAAGGGTCTGGCGACACTGGCCAAACGCGCGGCGAGGGATACCTCCGAAGGCATGGTCGTGGGCAAGAGCAGCCCCGACGGCAAAACAGCCGCCTTGGCGACGCTCTGCTGTGAAACCGATTTTGTCGCCAAGAGTGAGGCTTTCGTAGCGGTGGCGGAAACACTGGCCGAGGCTGCTTTGGTCTGCGCGGCCGATCACGGCGTGGAGAATATCCTTCAGACCTCCGTCGGCGGCAGGGAATTCAACGATATTCTGACCGAAATCGTCAGTAAGACGGGCGAGAAAATACAGGTGGGGGACTATGCAAAGTACACCCTGGACGGCCCGGCGCTGATACGCACATACATCCACTTCAACGCGAAAGTCGGGACCATGATTCAGATCGAGACCGGCGACGAAACCACAGCGGCGTCCGACGCGATGAAACGAACTGCCTCTGATATAGCCATGCACATTACCGCCACCAAGCCGCTGGCGCTGAATAAGGATCAGATCGATCCCAAAGCGATTGAACGCGAGAAGGCGATATTCGCCGAACAGGTCAAGAACAAGCCCGCGAATATGATAGACAAAATCGTCGAAGGCAAGATGCAGAAATTCTACGCGGAGAACTGCCTGTTGCAGCAGGCATTTGTCAAGGACGACAGCAAGTCCGTCGAGCAGGTCCTTGCCGAGACCGCCAAAGAAGCGGGCGGCCAGGCAAAGATCACCCGGTTCGTCCGATTTGAAGTCGGATAATAATGGCAGAAAGCAAATATCATCGGGTGCTGTTGAAACTCTCGGGTGAGAGTTTCTGCCGGCCGGGCCAGTTCGGAATCGATGGACATGCACTCGAATCGGTTGCCGAGCGGATAGCGGAGATTTGCAAGATCGGGCCGCAGGTTGCGGTCGTGGTCGGCGCAGGCAATTTTTTGCGGGGAGAGAGTTTCGCCAGGACCAGCCACATCCCGCGAAACACCGCCGATTATATGGGGATGCTGGCCACGATTATCAACGCGTGCGCTCTGCAGGAGCTGCTCGAGAAGCTGGGCCAGCCCACGCGGGTCCTCAGCGCGATCGAGGTGGCGGCGATGTGCGAGCCCTTCATTCGCAGGAGGGCGATTCGCCACCTCGAACAGGGACGCGTCGCCATATTGGCAGGCGGCACGGGCAATCCCTTCTTCACCACCGACACCTGTGCGGCCCTGAGGGCTTCGGAGCTCGACGCCGACCTGCTGGTAAAAGCAACCAAGGTCGACGGCGTCTATAGCGAGGACCCCAAGAAGAACCCGAATGCACAACTTTTTGAAAAATTGTCCTATGACGACGTGCTGAGCCGGAATTTGCGAATCATGGACCATGCGGCGATAAGTCTTTGCCGGGAGAACAACATCCCGATTGTCGTCCTGAATATTTTCGAGAAAGGCAACATCGTCAAGGCTCTTTGTGGCCAGCGCGTCGGCACCAGAATAACGATGAAGTGAGGTTGGAGATGCCTACCAGGGGAACAGTCGGGGACACGGAATCCAAAATGAAGAAGGTGGTCGAAATCCTTCATGATGAGCTCAAGACGATCCGCAGCGGCAGAGCTTCGACCGGGCTCGTCGAAAACATCAGAGCCGATTTCTACGGGACCCCCACGCCCTTGAAACAGATGGCGACGCTGGCCGCACCCCAGGTCGATATGATCGTGATCAAACCCTTCGATCCGGCTTCGATCAAAGAGATTGAGAAGGCCATCAGGGCCAGCGACCTGAGCATCGCCCCCATCGTGGACGGCAAAGTCATCCGCCTCAACATCCCGTCGCTCAGCGAGGAGCGAAGAAGGCACCTCGTTCAGCAGGCCAAGCAGGCCGGCGAACAAGCGAAAGTCAACATCCGCAACCTGCGACGGGACGCGAACAAACACCTCGAAAAACTGGAAAAAGACAAAGCCATAACGGAAGACGACCTCGAAAAGGCCAGGAAGCAGATCGACGATGTTACCAGGCAATGCAGCGACAGCGTCGATCACATGATCAAAAGCAAATCGGACGAGATAATGCTCGACTGATTCTCACCAGTCTGATCGTGACTGGTGAATGGAGACTGGTGAATGAGTCGCGCAGCGCGATTACCAATCACCAGTCACCAATTCACAAACCTTTTTTCGGGGGTCAAGGCGATGCAGACCAAAAAAGAATCAGAACTCAAACCGCGCAAAAAGACCATCAAGAAACTGCTCAAAGTGGCGCTGCCGCTCCTGCTTCTGCTGATCGTGCTGCTGTTGCTGCTGGCGCCGGTTTTGATTTCCTCTAAAACAGGCCGGCGGATCATCCTGGCCAAAATCAACGACGCCGTTCCGGGGAAAACGGACTTCGCTGATTTGTCGGTGGGCTGGTTTGACGGCATCAGGCTGGCGGATTTGAGCTTTGACGACAACGCAGGGCGCCTGGCGGTTCGAGTTGGAGAAATCACGACAAAACCGCACTACGCTTCAATCCTGACGGGAAATCTGTCGTTCGGCCGGACCGTGATCGACAA
>DATKWR010000423.1:0-3694 GCA_035529475.1 Sedimentisphaerales bacterium
CGCCAGTATATGATCTTTATCGTGCACGACTTCGAGAAAACCGGGTTGAGTTCGGGTTTTCGCGCGGTCGAAGGGATCAAACCGATCAAGCTGCCCGAAAGATCGGGCGCCATGGATTTGATGGTCAGAACGAATCGCGGCGTAAATCCGGCCGATGCGGCGAACACGCTCGAGGAACCCATCAAGATACAGTATCTCGACGACGCCAATCCGGCCAACATCGGACCGGATGGAAAGAACTCGCATCTCAGGGATGCAGCCAGTTTCTCGGTCGTCTTTTCGCCCGGCGGCAAACTCGTGATGCATCCCGTCCGCGTCAGAAACAGAGACGGAATCTATCGCCCTGATAATACGGTCGCCAACAAAGTGTCGCTCGATGATATGTTTAATTCTCCGCAGAACATAGCCAACGCCGGCGCGGGCATGTTTATCCAGGATGACTATGCCGAGCTGGGTTTGGGCGCCGAAATGAGCCGAAACAGATTTGTTGTGTATGACGGGAATCAGTTCGGCAAGCTTAACGCCGTGGGGAGGTTCGATTACCTGAGCCGTCTGGAGCCGGTCTATATCAATCCCTATACAGGAACGATGATCTGGCCGGACTGATGCATCCATGATGAAGATTGCTCAACATAGAGGTTTCTCCCTGACCGAGGTTCTGCTGGCCGTCGCCACGCTGGCCATCGGGATGATCTTCATCGGCGGCACGTTCTTCACCGGCCTTCATTTTTCGACACTCGCCACGGAACGAACCATCGCCGCGGTCGTCGCGGACGAGGCCTTCGCCAAGATCAGGCTGTACGGCGTTGACCCGAGTGACCCCAGCCTGGCGACAGACCGGCTCACCCGTTTCGAGACGTTGAATCCCATCGCCCCGGACGAATTCCTGTATCCTTCTACGAAGATCGTGGGCGAGAAACAATACGGCTGGTCGGCCTTGTGCAGGCCCGTGGAGTCCGGCTCCGCTAATCGCCTTGTCCAGGTGACCGTCTTTGTCAGCCGGAAGGTCGGCAGCAGCGCCACCTATCCGGGCGGGGCGACCAGACCGGTTCCCGTTCAGGTCGCCATCGCGGCTGTCGGCGGAGCGGGCAATCAGAATAAACTCGCGATCGTCACGCCCGGCGAGCAGGCATTTATCGATGGCGGCTGCACAATTGTGGATAACCGGACGGGCCAACTGTACCGCGTCGTGCAGCGAGACGCCGATGCACCGGACATCATCGCGCTCGACAGAGTCTGGCAAGGCGCGGCGACCGATTCCGTGTGGGTGGTTGCGCCGCCGGTCGGCGGCGGCAGATATCCCTGCATCGCAATTTA
Source organism: Sedimentisphaerales bacterium (assembly GCA_035529475.1). Lineage (GTDB taxonomy): Bacteria > Planctomycetota > Phycisphaerae > Sedimentisphaerales > Anaerobacaceae. The sequence goes on from DATKWR010000423.1 coordinate 1,318, forward strand.
TCAGAAGCTGATCAGTTTTTGAACTATGAACTATAAACCGCGAACTCACAAGGGTTTTACGCTCATCGAGCTGATGGTGGCTATCGGCATCCTGGCTATCGTTATGTCTTTTGCGAGCGTGATCTTCAGAGTCAGCATCGACGCCTACCGGACCGCGATGGCGAACTCCGAGATTATGCAGAAACTGCGAGCCATCACGGGCCAGCTCAACGCCGACTTCGAGGGGCTCAACAAAGACGCCGAAATCTTCGTAGCCTGGGTGGCCAAATCTCTGCCTCCGGGGTCCAGCGAACACGATCTCGACCTTGACGGGTATGAGCGATTCGACCGAATCATGTTCTTTGCCAGCGGTGATTTCCAGTCCTATTCGGTAAACCCGATGGTTCGGGGCAACATGGCCCGGATATGTTATATGCTGGCCCAGAAGGGAAATATCAAAGCCGATGTGCAGAAGCCGAACGAACGAGCGCTGTCGAGAAACCAGCATATCGTGACGGCCGATCCGGCACTGCCCGCTTTCTTCGACCCGAACGGCTTCACCAACCAGCAATGGTACCAGTGGAACAATCAATACGAGTACGACAAGATGTCGCCGGAGGCATGGAAGACGATGTCCTGGCAGAACAAACAGGATATGCTGTCCGTAGTGACCGACATTAAGGTTGGGACCAGCGCTATCAGCGATCAGGTCAAAGGCGCGATGGTGGATCCGGCGGATGCAAATTCGATTCACATGCTCTTGTGTCAGGGCGTCGGCGAGTTCAAGATCCAGAGCTGGTATGATGCGCAGAAAAAATGGATTCCGGAAGTGGACCCGGATGGGGACGGCAACCTCGCGGACACGCATTTTTATATGACCGATCCCAATACCGTGCCGGGCGTGCTTTATCCTTACCCCCCCTATGGCGGCGTGATCATTAACAACATCAACTATCCGAGAGGGCAAGTCGATAAGGCCCGCTTCGAGGCCATCCCCGGACTCGGACGGGCCCTGAAGTTCACGTTCACACTCTTCGATTCCAAAGGCATTATAAAGCAGGGCAGAACCTTCACACACATTGTGTATTTGGGCCATTGACTCACTGAAAATGAAAAGGGTACAAAAGAAATTTTCGGCAGAGGCCACTCTCAGAGGCTCGGCTCTGATCTTGGCGGTGGTCCTGACCAGCCTGCTGGCCATCGTGGGCGTGCTGTTCGTTATGGCTTCCCGCGTGGACAGCCTGGCCACCTCGGCCATTGCCCAAACCAAGGAGCTGGACTTTGCCGTTGATACCATCGTAGCCAAAATGTCGCGGGAGCTGGTCCTGGACGTCCCCGGCGTGGCGGGCCAGGAGTATTATGACTATCCCGATGTCAATGACGTCTGGCTGGCGGCCCTTGAGCCGTATCCGTTGGGTGCGAATTATTACTGGCGGCAGATAAGCAACCTCTACAATAGCAATCTCGATCCAAACCTTCAGGCCCTGCCTGTCCCGGACTATCAGGACGCCGCCGTCATCGCCGAGGGAGTGGCCGCAGACGCCGACGGTGACGGTGTGGCCGATTCGCGCTGGGTGATCGTGCCGGACATCAGCAGCACGAAGGGCAAACCCATCTTCGCCGCCATTAGAATAGTGGATCACGGGGCCATGCTGAACGCCAACACAGCGTTCAAATTCTACCCGGGCGATCCGAACACGACCTTATTGGCGTTCGGCGGGTCCGGCCAATTGCATATCAACCTCGTGGGCATCGCCGGGGCACCGGGGCAGCCCCCTACCGCAACCGATGAGACGGATTTGCTCTACGCGAGGGCAAATTCAGGCCTCGGCGTTGATCCCCTGGATCTGCGCAAATATGAGCAGAACGTGATTTGGCACTACGACGATCCCAACGGGCCCTACACGCCCTTCGACATTTCCGACGAGCTGGAGCTTCGCTACCGATTCCTGCTCAATCACAGCGGTATCGACACGCGTCTGGAGCAATGGGCGGGACACTTCAGAAACAACACCTTGTCCACCCCCGTCACCTCCGCGGGCCGGCCTCTGGATGCCTGGTTCCAAAGAGCCGGAGACAGCGGAGGTCTGGATCCGAACTACGCGTACCGGCACGTGACCACGACTGTGAATATGGATCGAATCATCAACCCCGCCGGGCAGAGCTTGAACAACGGAAAGATGATCAACGTCAATACCTCGGACAAGAGCCTGCTGTACGATGCGATACACAAAGGGCTCGGGAATATCGACCCGAACCTCACCAATGTCGATCGCCTGGCCGCTCAACTGGCAGTCAACATCATTGACCTTCGCGACCGCGATGCGGATATGACCGTTATGCCGTTGGGCGCTGCTACATATTACGGCTTCAAAGCTCAACCGTTTATCAGCGAGAT
>DATKWR010000424.1:0-2335 GCA_035529475.1 Sedimentisphaerales bacterium
GAGGCGCCCGGCCCCGGCCCGTTGTCCGACGTATAAACGACAATAGTCCGGCGGTCCATCTCAAGCTCGCGCAGCGTATCGAGAATCCGCCCTGTGCTCCAGTCCAGGCACTCGATGACGTCGCCATACAGCCCGCCCTTCGACTTGCCTTTGAACCGCTCGGAGACGCCCAGCGGCATGTGCGGCATCGTGTGCGCCAGGTACAAAAAGAACGGCCCTTCCCGCTTGCTGCGGATAAAGGCGATGGCCTCGTCCGTATAGAGTTCCGTCAGCTCGGCGGGGTCCGCAGGCCGCTTGACCACCTGCCCATTGCGAAGGATCGGCACGCCTCCCTGGTCGGCCAGATAATCCGCTTCCAGATCGAGGTTGTGGTAGAGGCCGAAGTAGTAGTCGAAGCCCTGGCTGGTCGGCACAAAGGGTGGCAGGAAGCCGAGGTGCCATTTGCCGATGCACGCCGTCGCGTAGCCCTTTCGCTTGAGCAGCTCGGCCAGCGTGACTTCGTCGGGGCCAATGCCGATCCGCGAATCGGGCCGCTGCACCCAGTTGCCCAATCCGACGCGGGATGGATAGCAGCCCGTCATCAACGCCGCACGCGAGGGCGAGCATATCGGCGCCGCAACGTAGAAATCGGTGAAGCGGACGCCTTCGGCCGCCATCTGGTCGATGCAGGGCGTCTTGATATTGGGCGAGCCATAGCAGCCGAGGTCCTGGTAGCCCTGGTCGTCCGTGAAGATGATGATGAAGTTGGGCGGCTTGTCGTTCGAGCGATCCGCCGGACTCGCACCCGCGCCATGCAATCTGCCGGGTACTCCCCCCGCCGCAGCCGTCACAAGCATCGTTCTTAGAAAATCGCGTCTGTCCACAGTTGACCTTTCTGTTTTACTGCGATGGTGAGCAGGCCAGGTACAAGACCACCGCCTCAGCCATCGGCCCGAAGGATTCCGTTGAGCCGGAAGGTGTACGCTCGCCCTTCGCTATGACTCGGTGCTTTGCGGTGCTGTACAGCTCGTACTGATACGATACGTCACGCCGAAGACCTGATACGATGAATGCCCCGCCGCCGGGCTGATAGACGACGTACTGCTCGCCCGGCTTGGCTAAGCAAAAACCAGTTGACGACAAATCGCCCCTCGGACTCACTTTCGCCAGGTCGAGCTTGCTCGCGTGCTCCACCGTTTTTCCCACGTTGAGCCTGACACATTCCCACTCAGGGCCTTCGGCATCCGGACTTTCCCACGGCTTGTCATACAGGTTGAAGTGATACCCTCTGGTAAAAGCGCTCCACACGAATCCTACGTCGCTGCTGCCGGCGGATACGTGGTCCATATCCACAAGGCCCGGCTCGCCATAGTCGTTCGCCGGCGGGTCTTTCTTTCTGTACCGGCCCGACTGCCAACTTCCCGCCACAGCGAAGCAATCCGCGGGACTATTGACAACCAGATCGCTGTCCATCGCCTTCCAGCCCCCGGTGCGGGTCCTTCCCCCCGCCGACATCAGGACCAGGTGCTGCTTTGGCCTGGTCTTTTCGTAACTCTTGATGAGCTCGATCATCTCGTACTGCCATTGCGGCGCGTACAGCTCGTTCGCAATCTCGTAGAACACGTTGTCAAGATGATTGACGGTATCGATCACCTTCCTGACGTACGCCTTCTGCAATTCGAGCACCTTCTTGTCGTCGGTGTAGAAGAATTCGATGCCGTTGGCGTTGCCGTCGTAATCGACGTGTATGCCGTTGATGTTGTTGGCCTTGTTGAATACGTTGCCGTCCCAGAGAGTCTGCTTCGGCTTGCCCGCCATCTGTGTGGCGGGCTGCTCGACCGCTTCGCCGCCTAAGAAGCCATAGACCTCGAACAGCATGATAGAGACGTAGATTCCCGCTTCCTGCAAATCCTGGCACCTGCGGCGCAGCCGTTCAAAGAACGCCTCGTCGAACTGATTCAGATCGAACTTGTCCAGCCCGTCGTTTGCCTTGCCGTGTCCGGCCACGCGCTTGTAGGGCATGGGAAAGGCAATGGCATTGTTCAGCGGCGCCATCGTCCCGCTGCCGGTGCTCCATATCACCCAGTTGCGCAGGTAGTTGAGGTTGTGGGCCTTCAGGAACGCCACGTACTGCTTCCAGTCTAAGATTCGCTCCCTGCCCCTGATAAACTCTTTATTGAATGAGTTGTCCTGCAGATCGACAAAGATTTGATGCCCGCCAAGATAAATCGCCCTGCCCGACCCATCCGCAAAATAACGCGGATTCTCCGGATGCACCCTCAGCGCGCCCCGCGCCCACGAAGGCACAGCCGCACTGAGAATCAACAGTATACTCAACCGTTTCATATAAGCAGAA
>DATKWR010000425.1:0-2137 GCA_035529475.1 Sedimentisphaerales bacterium
GCTGGTGCAAGGCGCACAACGTCACGACCAAAGGCCATCCTCTGGCCTGGAACTATGTCGATCCGCGGTGGCTGCCCAAGGAGCCGACCGAAGCAATGCAGCTTCAATTCAAGCGCATTGCCCAATGCGTTCGCAAATTCAAAGGCGATATCGGCATTTGGGACGTCGTCAACGAAGCGACGCATTACGACCGCGAGCAAATTAAGAAGCAGGCGCCGATTCTCACCGAGGCCATCCGGAAAATGGGCGTCGGGCCTTACGTCCGCGAGGCTTTCAAAACGGCGCGCAAGGCCAATCCTAACGCGACACTGCTCATCAACGACTATCGCACGGACCCGCCATACGCCGACAATGTGATTAAAGAGCTCGTCGATGATAATGGGCTGCCGTTATACGATGTCATCGGTATTCAATCGCACATGCACGGCGGCTATTGGGGAGCGCAGCGGGCATGGGAAGTCTGCGAGCGCTTCGCCACGTTCGGAAAGCCGCTGCATTTTACCGAGACGACCGTGGTCTCGGGGCCAAAGAGCGATCAAAAGTGGGGCACTACCCCGGAAGGGGAGGAGAGCCAGGCCAAGCAGGTCGTCGAGTTTTATCGCGTGCTCTTCTCGCACCCGGCGGTCGAGGCCATCACCTGGTGGGACTTCACCGACCAGAACGCATGGCAGCGAGCGCCGGCGGGCCTCGTGCGCGACGATATGATACCCAAGCCCGTTTACGAAGAATTGAAGGGGCTCATCAAAGGTCAATGGTGGACGCAAATCGAGGTGGCCATCGACGCCGGCGGCGAAGCGAAATTCCGGGGCTTCCTCGGGGACTACGAGGTCGGCACGCAGGCCGGCGGCAAAAAGTTGACCGGCATCTTCAGGCTCGACAAGGCCGCGACGCAGACAATCCAGGTCCAGCTTCAGGCCTGACATTGAAAGGCGAACGCATGAAATATCCCCATTTGTTTGGGAATCTGCTTGAGAAGAGTTGGTGTTCGTTGCTTCTTCTGTTTGCGATTGCGGTCCAGCCCTCGTGGGCCGAGGCGGCAGGCAGCCAGATCCCTCGCCCCGAGCACCCCAAGCCGCAGTTTCAGCGAGATACCTGGATGAACCTGAACGGTCAGTGGAATTTCGCCTTCGATTTCAACGAGGTTGGTGTCGAGCGAGGCTGGGCAAAAGACCCGTCGGGATTCGACAAGAAGATCACCGTCCCCTTCTGCCCCGAGAGCAAATTGTCGGGCATCCAGTACACGGGCTTCATCCCGGCGGTTTGGTATCATCGGACGTTTACCGTCCCCGGCCAATGGGACAAGGAGCGAATCTTCCTGCATTTTGGAGCGGTGGATTACGACTGCCGGGCGTGGGTGAATGGAACCGCCGTCGGACGCCACTATGGCGGCTCGGCTTCGTTCTGCTTCGAGATTAGCGCTGCGCTGCGTCAGGGCCAAAACGATTTGGTGGTCTGCGCCCTTGACGACGTGCGGTCTGACGTTCAACCATCGGGAAAGCAGAGCCAGCGGCTCGAATCGCAGGGCGTCATGTACACGCGGACTACCGGCATTTGGCAAACCGTATGGCTGGAAGCCCGGCCGCAGGATTTCATCGAGTCCGTCCGCATCGTGCCCGATCTCGATAATAGTTGCTTCGTTCTGACGCCCCTGATCAAAAACAGTCGGCGAAACCTGGGTTTTCGAGCAACGCTGCTTTCCGCCGACGGCAAAAGGCTGAGTTCGGTGCGAGGCTCGTCGGCCGGCGGCGTCGCTCACGTCGTTGAGGTGAAGAATCCACGGCCCTGGTCGCCCTCCGACCCATATCTTTACAAGCTCCGGTTTGAACTGACCGAGGGCAATCGCGTGGTCGATTCGGTGAATAGCTACGCGGGGCTGCGCAAGTTTCACATTGAGGGCAACAAGTTCTATCTGAACAACAAGCCCATCTTTCTGCGCCACGTCCTCGACCAGGGCTTCTATCCCGACGGCATCTGGACCGCGCCCAGCGACGCCGATCTCAAAGCCGATATCGAACGCTCGATGGCCGTCGGCTTTAACGGCGCGCGCCTCCATCAGAAAGTCTTCGAGGAACGCTTCCACTACTGGGCGGACCGGCTTGGGTATCTGACCTGGGGCGAGTTCTGCGACTGGGGCGGG
>DATKWR010000426.1:0-5099 GCA_035529475.1 Sedimentisphaerales bacterium
TCGCCTACGACCCGGGCGTCGGCACCACGGACGGCGATGGGATGCTGGGCGCCGGCTACGTGCGTTTCGAGATCATCGACAGCTCGGGTGCGATCCTCGGCACTCAGACTGAAAACACGGCCACTTTCGATATGACGTGGAACACGGCCCAGCCGCTCTATCCTAACGGCGTCTATACCATTCGCGTGACGGCCGAATCTGATGCAGGCTACCGGAACATAAAACAGATTTCCGTCACGGTCAGAAATCCTTAACGGGCATTCAGCACATAGTGTCTGAGTTCAGACCATGTACGACCGGCGGCTATTTGCCGGCTAAGGCCCTGAGTTTCTTGCCGAACAGGGCGAAGGTCGCATTTCTGTCGATGTCGCCGCAGCGCAGGATCGAGCCTTTTGTCTTTGTGAACTTGTAGCTGAGGTCCCAGTCCACTTCGGGGCAATCGGTCACTTCCCAACTCGCAAGAGCCGGATCGACCAGCGAGGCGATGTCGCCCAAATCGAAGAAGCCCTTGTTCGGCCTCTGATAAGAGGCGGATTCATAGCGGTACTCATGGAGGTACTTTCCGAGGGCGCCGCACGATAGATATTGCTGCGACTCTTCCATCGGGCAATACAAATGCGTCCCCGTATCGAACAGGACGAACGACAGATCCGAATGGAACACGATTCTCGCCGCCCGCACGTCGCCGATGACGTTGAAGTTCCAGCACTTCTCGGGCCAGCGGGTTCGAAAATGCCAGAAGACGATGACCCGCTCGGCGATGCGAGGCTGTTTGAGGTAGGCCGAGGCGATATCGGTGGCCGCCCCGAGCCCGACGATCCACAGCGGGTCCTCCGGCGTCGATTGCATGGCTTTTTCGATGATAAAATCGACACCTTCGGACTCGGACGGCTCGAACTTGTAACGCATGGGAGGCGAGCCGCGCAAGACGGGATACTTTCCGGCCAGACCCGCTTTATCGAGAATCGTGTTGACTTCCTTGAAGGACGCTTCGATGCTCCCGGGGCCGGCTTCGGGGCGCTCGTTGTCGAAATTGGCCGCCACGAAACCCTCGATCTTGAAGCGTTCGGGTGAAAGGACCACCAGTGCCAGCGCCCAGATGTCGTCGATTTCGTTCTTGGCATCCGTATCGAAGATGACGCGAATGCGCTGACCTTTCGGCGGTATCTTGGGGAGCTTCCGCAATCTCGCATCCCGCTTCGCGACGGCCTCTTTTGTTTGCCTGTAGTCTGCCTCTTGCGCCTGCTGCGAGAGTAGAGCAGCAGGACGCAAACAACTTGTGATCAGAAGCGATATGAGAACGATCTTGCACTTACACATGAAATCTTGCCTCCCAGAAGATTTGTAGAAAGGTCACCCAGGCTCTTATCTTTCACTCTTGGCGGTAAGCAGGTGCGTCTTGGAGCCGCCATTATGCCACAAGTCGTATTTCGGCCGGGCGTAACGGTTGAAAAATTCGTAGAGCCTTGCGCGGAGCCGGCTTTGGATATCCGCCTGTTTCGGCTGGCCGAACAGGTTGAACCGCTCGCCCGGGTCGGCGCTCAGATCGTACAATTCGTGCGGGCCGTCCGGGTGACGCTCGATGTACTTCCACTCGGGCGTCCGGATCGCCCGGACATTTTCGAACTCGAAAAAGACGACGTCCTCCCACGGCCCGTTCTTTCCCTTCAGTGCGGCCGAATAGTCCCGGCCGGGCGGCGCCGGCTCGGTCGGCATCTCGCCGGCCAGGCCCAGATAATTCAAGAGCGTCACAAGCAGATCGTAGTTGCTGACCATGATCTCGGACTGCCGGCCGGCCGGGATTCGTCCCGGATGCCTGAAGATCAAGGGAACCCGCATCGTGCTGTCGAAGGCGTGCAAGGGGCGGGTGTGGTCGCCCATCCCCCACAGGCCGTGCTCGCCGCCGGCCCAGCCCTGGTCGGCTGTGAAGACCACCAGCGTATCTTCGTCGAGCCCCAGTCTCTTGAGCGTATCGATGATTTGACCGACGCCGTCGTCGATAGCGCTAAGCTCGCACGCGTACCGCCGCATGGCCTGGACATTGTTGAGAAACTGCTTGTTATTGTAGAGCCACGGATGCATCGGCTCGCGGGCAAAGGACAACAATTCTTTGTCGGCGTAATAGTCCGCATGACGATTGCGAGCAGGTTTGTTGAGCGAGGAGCCGAGGCCGTATGGGCCGTTGTACGATAGGAACAGGAAGAACGGGCGCTGCTTGTTGCCCTCGATAAACCTTATGCCATGCTCGGTCCAGAGGTCCGTCAAATAGCGTGGCTCGATGCGCAGCTTACCATGTTCGATGACTTCGGCGCCGTAGAACGTTTCCGTGCCGCCGTGCGGCATCGTTATCCAGTAGCTGAACCCTTCCTGCGGCTGCATGTTTTTGCCCAGGTGCCACTTGCCGGCGAGGCCGCACGTGTATCCCTGTCCGGCGAGAATCTCAGGCAGGGTCCGGAATTCCTCGATCGTACTGTAGGCATTGGCCCCCATCTGGGCTTCGTTGCGATTCAGGTAACAGTGCACGCCATGCTGGGACGGGAGCAGCCCCGTCAGATAGGTCGCGCGTGTCGGCGAGCACACGGCGTTCGAGCTGAACGCTTGGGTGAAGCGAATGCCTTCGGCCGCAAGGCGGTCGATGTGCGGGGTTTTGATGTCCGGATTCCCGTAACAGCCCAGAGTCCAGGCCCCGTGGTTGTCGGTCATAATGAGAATGACGTTCTGACGACGCCCGGAAGAAAACGCGCCGGCCTGTGACGCCGCAAGGGCGGCCGAACACCAGATTGTGCCTGACAGAAATTCTCGCCGGTTCATTGTGTGTTGGCCCTTATCCTATCTCCGCCTTTTGTCTTCTGGTTGGCGCGCGAGCTTCGGCTTTTGCAGGACCGCCGGCTCCGGAGCCAAAGAGGCCGCCATCTTTTCGCGGAGGCTGCGCGGCTTTTCGATCTCGGTGATGATGCTGCCGCCGCGGAAAATAGTCACGGTGCCGGTGGATTCACTGACCGTTACGGCGATGGAGTCCGTGACGGCCGTGATGGCGGCTGCCGCGTGGTGCCGGGCGCCCAGGCCGCGAGGCAGCTCGAATTCTTCCTGGCTGGCCGTTTTGAGGTACGTGCCGCACGATTCGATGATGCCGTCTCCTCGGATGATAAATGCGCCATCCAGGCCGGCAAGCTCCTTGATCGTTTCTTCCAGCGTGTGGTCCAGCGCGTTGCGCTGGTGCTCGGGGTATCCTTTGAAGGGGTTCAGTATCAACTGGCGGGTCAGGGGCATGACGCGATCGGTATCTCCGACGACGAACAGGGCCCCGATTGGCTTGCCTTCACGGCCTTCCTTGCCGAGTTCCGAAGCGATGTCAACCACGCGTTCGATCACCTGCGGCTGGATATGCGGGGGCGTTTCCGGGCCGGTGCCGCTGGTGGCGAAGATTTCATACTCCCGGCCCACTTCGGTCACGATGATCGTGTCCAGGTTTCCGCTTGAGGCTATGCCGGAGAGAAACACGATCTTGTCGCCTTGTTTGACGAACCCTCGTGAGAGGGCCAGGAACAGGGCGATCTTCACCTGGCCCAGGCGGGTAAACGGGACGTTCGGGACCCGCAGAAATTGTGCTCCGTCATCCGGCTTCTCGCCGTCTTCGAGAATCGTCCTGGTCACATAGAAAACCTTCGAGTTTGCGGGCGTAACCAGGGGGGGAGGGTGTCCGTCAAGGACGTCAATACACACAAAAATAGCTGCGGCGCCGCATGACTCGGCAATCGGCGCTATGTGCTGAAGCAGCGTCTCGGTAGTATTGCAAGCCGATGTATTGACCGGTTCGGACGCGGGAACAGTTTTTTCTGTTTCGTCTGCCACGAGCACTCCACTATAGCGTACTTTCTTTGGCCCGGATTTGTTCCTGGTTTTCAACGGCGACGGCGTGCTTTTGGTCGCCTGTGGTCCCGGTCGGCCGGCGGGGAAGCTCTCTGAGGATCTTCTCCGGCCCGTAACAGGTCAGAACGTCTTTGAGCAGAATCTCCGTCCGGCCATACGGAGCGCCCACGTAGTTGCCCGCTGCCCTTCGCACACCCAGCACCAGAATGCCTTCCTGGGTAAGGTTCAGTTCGCTGAGCTTGTGGTTGCAGATCCAATCTTCGGGGCCGACCTCGATTTCCGCGACGGCGTAGCCTCGGTCCAATTCGAGAAGCCGGGCGTAGTCTCGAACCTCCAGCCTTGTCCATTTTGTCAGGGCGGCGCGAATCATTTGCGTCAGGAAGCGATCCATGAGTCTTGAGCGGGATACAATCCACAAAACGACCAGGCCCAAAACGAGCAGGCCCAGGCGGAACTCCAGGGCTTTTGCGCCGGGACCGTCGCCGGGATCGTAGAAGGTCAGGACAAGGCCTGCGATGGCTGAGGTGAATCCGGCGTTGCCCATCAGCATGAGCAGCCGGATGATTCTTCTGCGCGTCGGATGCCGGACGACGGACTCCGACTCGCGGGTGGTAAAGCCCACCCCCGAAAACGCCGACTGCGCCTGAAACACGGCCAGATCCTTCGACAGCCCCGTCATGACAAGAGCGACGGACCCGATGCGAACGACGATTACTGAAATGGTTATGATCACCAACAGCGAAACCAGAGCAATCATGAATTCAGTCTCCTATACGTCATGAGTTCTGAAAAATTGAAGTTAGGCATATATTATTCTCAGAAAATCGGTTTCGCAATTTTCTGAAAATAATCGGGTATACCTTGTGCCTGGACGCATTGTACCGGCGTGAACGCGGACGAACAAGGAGCAACCCTTCGGCAGTGAGCTCTGGGCCGGACTGCGGCGCAGAAAGTGCTGGCAGACCACCGGGCATTGGGTTATGATAAGAGCCATGTTATCTGAAACTTCCAGAGTCGAAATTCGAAAATCGGAAATTTCCGCCGCCGCCGGGCTGCTTCTGATTTGTGTAGGGTGGGCCTTGGCCCACCAATCCGACGTGGTGGGGCAGAGCCCCACGCCACAAGTCTTTGACAGGCGCACGCCGGTCGTGAAGGTCTATCAGGACACGCATGAAGCGGTGGTCAACATATCCGGCGAGCGGCCGCTTTCGAGGTCCGCCTGGGGCGGC
>DATKWR010000427.1:0-3002 GCA_035529475.1 Sedimentisphaerales bacterium
GGAGTGTCCGAAGTTGCCTAATTGCGTGGCGACACCGGCCTTGCGGGCGGCCTCGGTGACAACGCGAGCCTCATAGACGGTCCGGCAAAGGGGCTTCTCACAGTAAAGATGCTTGCCCTTGGCGATGACGGCCAGGCAGACAATGGCGTGCGAATGATCGGGCGTGGCGACGAGAACCGCGTCGATATCTTCCTCGGCGAGCATCTTGTTGTAGTCGTGGTAGGTTTTGCAGGGCTGGCCGTACCTCTCGCGGACCAGTTCGGCGGCGGGTTTTAGCCCGGCGGTGCCGCCGTAGTAGAACATGCTGTAGTCGCTTTCCTCATTGATATCACAAAGGGCGGCGATGCGCACGTCCGGCTCGTTGAAAAGCTGTTTCATGTTGACGGTTCCCTGCCCGCCCGTGCCGATGATGGCGACATTGATTTTTTCGCTGGGGGCGACATGGCCGGCGCCGCCCAGCACCTGGCGCGGGACGACCGTAAAGGCGGCCGCCGCCGCGGCCCCGCCCAGAAGACTCCTTCGAGTCATCTTGCTTGCGCTGCGAACCGAATTGGCTTTTCGGCTATCCATAATAAATTCTCCTGCTCGAGTTTACCTGTCGTTCAGCAATCGCCGACCTTGGATTATCCAGAACTGTATTATAGCAATCGTGGGCAATTTAGAACAACCTTTCTTTATGGACTCCGGTACCGGCTTTCCATTCTATAATGGGATGGGAAAAAAACTCACGGGTGCTGGAATAATTCAAGCTTTCTGGTATTCTTAGGACGTCGGAAGAATCCGCTGTTGACAGGCGTCGGCAGATGCAAACTCACATTTGAGGAAAGCGCAAAGAACAGTGGAACCACAGAATGATCGACACAAGGCAGATGTATTGATGTGCAAAAGGGAACTCGTAGGTTTGACAGTCGGGCTTGTCCTGTGCGCGGTCTGTTGCGACAAGGTCTCCGCCTCGGATTGGCCCCAGCTTCAGCACGATGCTGCACACACGGGGTACACACCGGACCAGCCCGAGCCGCCTTACCGTCACCTCTGGCATCGAGACCTCGAAGAGCCGATGGCCACCGCCAATCAGGTCATCGTCGCGGATGGCAAGGTCTTTGTGGGCACGGGGCATGGGAACCTGTATGCTCTGGACCGCCAGACGGGCCAGACTGTTTGGGTTTATAAGGCGTCCGCTCCTATTCTTGGTTCGCCGGCATACGAAGCCGGCACGGTCTATGTCAACTCGATGGACCACCACTGTCACGCCGTAAAGTCGGACAGCGGCGACGGGCTGTGGAAATTCCGGACGGGCGAAGGGATATGGGCTGCTCCAGTGGTGGCCGAGGCAAAGGTCTATGTCGCCGGCCGGGACGGTTTTGTGTATGCCCTGGATGCCCGCACGGGCAGACAAATCTGGCGCTCGCCTATTGGCGGGCTGGTGATGTGCACTCCCGCATACGCGGACGGGACTCTCTACGTTGCGGCGGGCGACATGCACGTTTACGCATACGAGGGCGGTGCCGGCCGGCAGATATGGAAATCGCCGAATATCCCGGGCGCCGCCATGCGAGAGTATTGGCTTGTGGCGGCAAATGATGCCGTTGTTCTGACAAGTCAGTTGGCCTATGCCTGCCATCCCACCCAGAGCTTCATTCAAGACGGCGTAATGAATCCTTACAACAAGGCGCACAAAGATGACCCCGTACTGCGCGACCACGAGACCTTCGAGCCGCTGGTGGAGTGGTTCGCCTCGCATCCTCATCACAAGACGCTGCTCGTCCTGGATGCCAAGAGCGGCCGGGAGAAATTCATCGCCCCGGTCATAACCGTCAACGGGGGCTCGTGCATAGGTCCCCTGCCGGCGGTATCGCCCGACGGGTGGGCCTATACAACCTACGCCAATATCTGGCTGAGGGCTTCCGGCTGGGCCTTCTTCGGACGTCTCAATCTTCTGACCGGCAAGATGGAGCCGCTGATTACGGACCGGTACGCCCCGAAACTACAGCACGCGGATCAGTGGCACTGGCAGCCCAAAGACGGCACGAGCTTCGGTGGCACCAGTACCTGGGACGGCGGGTTTTCCGTCATCGACCAGTCCTGGGGCGTAAGTCTCGGCGGCGACATTGCATTTCCTGTGCGCGACCCGGGCTGGCCCGGCGACCCGGCCTTTAACAATTACTACAAGATTTCCACGCATCAGGACCGTTACCTTCTCCCAAACTGGCGCTCTCAGCGAAGTGAGATGGCAAGCTTGAATGCCGGGACCGTCGGCGGCGGGGCCATGCACAATACATGCTCTCCTGTGGCGATCTCAGGCAACAATCTTTTTCACAAGACCAGCCGGTCAGTCGTATTCGCCTATGAGGGTTCGGGCCGGTGAGCAAACGATACAGGACGAGAGGAATGAACGTAATGAGCAAATGCACGGCTGCCTTGATGCCAATGACCGCGCTCCTTCTTTTGTTGGTAGGCCCATCTCTGGCGAACGAGAGCATCGCCATTCCGAGCGAGCAGGCCAAAGACAACTTCAACACCGCCGATGGTCTTTGCTGGCTTGTCGATCTGGACAAAAGTTGGCCGGTGCTTGGCAGGGCCGACAGACATCTTCCGCTGGATACCTACCGTGGGGCCAGGGACGTGATTTTCACGGTCTCCTTCTCCGATTCGGCACCGGACAAACCTCAAATCAGAAAAGACGCATGGGACCACTTGCAGACGGTGTATCCGCTCGATGAAGGGCAAGCGGTGTTAACCGTTAGCCGACTGTCGCCTGCGGTACTCTTCGAGGTCCCCGGCCACGAGGTAACATTTACGAGCCAAGCGGGACCTGAATATGTTGCTTTCAGCCGCGGAGGCAGACCCATCGTGCATGCGGTATCGGAGCTGGCGAATTTGTCTGCCGAGGCCTTCTCGATGGACGAACCCTGGGTGCTTGCCTGGTTTGGCGATTCGACGCCGGCCCGCGCACATGTCCAGCCGCATGACGTGGAGAATGAGCGAGGCGTGACCAAGGGTCC
>DATKWR010000428.1:0-5148 GCA_035529475.1 Sedimentisphaerales bacterium
CATGAAGGCGGGGCCTCCACCTACGAGGGTTCGCCGGAACTCCGAGCCCGCAAGCTCCTCGACATGGACTATTACGTTCGCAAGTGGGTGACGGGGGAACTCTTCCACTTCCTCAATCATCCGACAGTGCCGGCCACGAGAGAGGAACTTGAAGAGCCTATAACGCATATACGCGGTCAAATTGAACGGGCAGAAAAGCTATTGAAAGGATGACAAAAATGGTATGGACACCTGAGACAAGTAAAGGTTACGAAGCTCAAAAATGCCGCTACCGGATCGCCTCTTATCTGAGAGGAACGGGTCTTGACATCGGCTGCGGGGACGAGAAGGTCTGCGAGGCCGCTATCGGCATCGACATCGCAGGCAGGGGTGCCGACATCAGGCTGGATATTTCTGCGGACGGTGCGCTGGGAATGTTCGCCGATGGCGTATTCGATTACGTCTTCAGCTCACACTGCCTCGAAGATATGCCCTGCACGAGGGATACGCTGAAGGAGTGGTGGCGAGTGATAAAGCCGGGCGGACATCTCATCCTCTATGGTCCCGACCCCGACTTCTACCCACGCAAGGGAACGGCCGGAGCGAACCCCGACCACCAGGTCGATCTCTACTGGCAGGACGTGTGGAACATAACCGCAGAGTTCGGCAACGCCAAAAAACTCGCCGCCAGCCGGCACAACGAGAGTAACGAATACTCCTGGCTGCTCGTCATCCAGAAGAAACAGGGACTTCTCAGGAGAATCCTGCCGGCATCGGTTACGGAAGCCTTCGGCAGCAGGAACGGCTCGATTCCTTTCCCTCGAAAGAAGGTCACGAACAAGGAGTGCCTCGTCATTCGCTACGGTGCCTTCGGAGACGCGGTCTGGGTGACGCCGGTTCTCAAGCGACTCAAGGCCGAAGGCTACTACGTTGTTTACAACTGCACGCCTTACTCCGCCGAGGTCCTGCGTGCGTGTCCGTGGATAGACGAATTCCTGCTTCAGGAACGCAACGTCGTGCCGAACGCGGAATTGGGCGAATACTGGCAGGAAATTCGCCACGGGTTCGAGAGGGTCATCAACCTGTGCGAGAGCGTGGAGAAGACCCTACTCGTGCAGCAGGGAAGGCCCGAGTACCACCTTCCGCACAAGAAGCGGCATGAGATGTGCAACGTCAACTACCAGGACCGCACCATGGAGATTGCGGGCTACCCGAACGCTAAAGGCGAACTGCCTGAACTGCACTTTACGGATATGGAGGAGACACTGGCACAGATGATCCGGCAGGCGCATAAAGACAAATTCCTCATTCTGTGGTCCTTGTCCGGGTCCAGTCTCCACAAGTGCTACCCATGGACGCATATCGTCGCGGGTACCATCCACCAGAAATACCCGAACGATGTGGTTATCGTCACGGTAGGCGATGAGATGTGCAGGATTCTTGAATCGTGGCGGCACCCCAATACACTTAACAAGTCCGGTGTCTGGACAATCCGCCAGAGTATGCTTATGACCAAGTACGCGGACCTGGTCGTCGGCCCTGAGACCGGCGTACTCAATGCGGCGAGCTGTTATCCGACGCCGAAGGTCGTGATGCTAAGTCATTCCTCGCCGGAAAACCTCACCAAATACTGGCAGAATTGCATTAACGTGAGCGCCCCGGTCAACTGCCAACCGTGCCATAGGCTGATTTACGACGGGGAATGTTTCAAGTCGCAGGCGCAGGTAAAGGCCATGGACGGCGAGATTATTCCCCTTAACGTGCGCCACGATGGCGCGAAATGTATGGAGGGGCTCAAGCCGGAGCGCCTCATCGAAGCTATTGAAAAGTTCTATAGGAGATGGAAAAATGTTCGATCCAAACAAACCCTACGTCACGACGGGAGTGGGCAACGTAACGCTGTGGATGCAGGACGGGATATGCTACTGGCCGGCAACGAAAGAAGAGGTTGACCCGGCTACGCTGGTAGTCAGGAAGGCACCGCCAGTTGCACTGCCTCCGACACCGCCGAAAGAGCCCGCCTATGTCTGCAAGTTCTGCGGGGTTTCGCGCGACACGCTGGATGTGTTCAAGGAGCACCTGATAGCGAAACACCCCGACGAAGTGGACATGGAGAAGCTATCGCCGAAGCCGGAAGCACCCCCGACAGTGCCTGCAACCGATTCCAGCGAGGGCAAGAAAGCGAAAAGCCGGAAGAAATAGTTCAGTAACACATAACGCGGCCGCCCGGTCACAATGAAAGGAGGGAGGCCATCACAAAAATCATAAGGAGTCACGAACATGAGAAAGAAAAAACACGGAAACAGGATAGCCGTGAAGGGTTTCTTCCGCGTGCAAATCCTCGACAAGAAGACTCGAAACATTGTAGGGGACAGTGGGTGGACGGAGAATCAGATTACCAACTACGGCCTCAATAGTTGCATCGTGGCAGCTCCCATAGGCGCCGGGAGCGTCCAAGCGGCTGGCCTGATGCTCGGAAGCGGCACGAACCCGGCGAGTAGCGCAACAGCCTTGCCATTGTCGAATACGGACTACTACAGTGCCTTTGCGCAGTCATCCGTGATAGATAGTCTGACTGCGCGCATGACCCAGAGCTTCGACGGTACGCTCGGCGCTGCTACGCTGGCAAACATCGGCGTATTTGCCGCGTCCGACGGGTCCCTGATTGCGGGTAAGACGTTCGCTTCTTCGGCGCTCACTACGGACCAGGACGTAAACTGCTCCTATGAGTTGAGATATTCGACGTCGTAAAACTCGAACGGAGGATTAGATGGCTCGAAGAATCAATAAGGCCCTTTTCGAGAAAGCCAAGGGTATATCTCTCGACATAGGCTGCGGCCAGATAAAGCAGAAGGGCTTTATCGGCATGGACATCGACAGAGGCCCGAACGTCGATATTCCCCACGACATCCAGAAGTTTCCCTGGCCCGTGCCGGACGACGTCTGCAAGCACATACTGATGAGCCACGTCTTCGAGCATATCGAGCCGAAGTACCGCTTTGCCGTGATGGATGAGATATGGCGTATCTGCCGGTGGGACGGCCAACTATGGTTGAGTTGTCCTTACGCGGGCAGCTTCCTTGAATCGGCGCATCCTGCGCATTACCCATGTCCGAACGAGGCGGCTTTCGAGTTCTTCGACCCCGCCTACCGGCTCTGGCATTGCAGCGGCTACAAGAAGCCGCTGCCGTGGAAGATCATCCAGCGGCACTTTGCCATGAACGGGTGCATCGAGGTCATTATGGAACCACGCAAGGACAAGAAGGGCAAGGCCCTGCCGTTAGAGAAGAATATGCCTGCCGTGCAGGATTCGGTGAAATTGTTCCACAGGAAGGAGCCGGAGTGATGGCTGGGCCGGGCGACCCTACAAGAATCGAAGATGTTGCGAATGTCGAAATTGTGACCAGAAATAAAAAGGGAAACAATGCCGGAACAAACGACAATCATACGCAGTGGAAAAGGCGGGAATCCGAGGAACCGCTTACTGATAGTGACGCCGACGCTGGGCCTGGTCCGGATGGAATGGTCGATGGCGCGCTACGGTCAGGCGACACCGCCTAACTGGTCCTCGGCGTCCGCCTCACTCGGTATCGGCGCGGTTGTGCCGATGCACTATCTCGTGGCCGACGCGCAGAATTTGGGCTGCGAGGATGTCGTCAATAAGAACTACGAGTGGCTACTGCTCTGGGAAGATGACGTAATCGCACCCTACGATGCGCTCCTGCAGCTCAACAAGTATATCTGCAAGGCGGACATCCCGGTTGTATCGGGACTGTACTTCCAAAAGAGCACGTTTTCAGAACCTTTGATTTACCGCGGGCTCGGCACCGGCGCTTTTACGGACTTCAAGGTCGGCGACAAGGTATGGGCGGACGGCGTGCCGACGGGCTTCCTCTTGATTCACAGCAAGATTATTCGGCTGATGTACGCCGAAAGCGAACCTTACAAAACACTCGGCGGACGCACGACCCGCAAGATTTTTGAGACGCCCGCAAAGATTTATTACGACCCGAAAACGGCAACATACGCATCCGGCAGCGGCACGAGCGATTTGTACTGGTGCAACCGTGTGATTAAGGAGAACGTGCTGGCCCGCGCAGGCTGGCCGAAGATTTCCAGGCGCAAATACCCGTTCCTGGTCGATACGAAGATTTTCTGTAAGCACATAGAACTCTCGACGGGCAAACAATACCCACAGCAATAACAGCGGGAGGTGAACCGAAATGCTATCAGCGGAAGACAGACAAGGGTTACAGCAACTTTTCGAGGACGAAGCCAGCAGAAAATGGGAGGCGCTCGGCCTCAGCCGGGACGACATCGCCGCAGCGGTGAACGCAGTAGATGCGTGGGTGGAGGCCAACGCTGCCAGTTTCAATCAGGCGCTGCCGGAACCGGCAAGGTCGGAGCTGACAGCCATCCAAAAAACCAAGCTCCTGTACCTCGTGTGCAGGCGCAGATGGGAGGTGACGTAATGGCAAGCGGGGATACCCTGTTCAAATTCATACCACAGTCAAACGAACCACCGGCGGCGAACTTTGCGACCGCCGACACGCGCAACACTACGAGTCCTCATCCGCTTCTCGACTTCGCCATCGGCGAGATTGCGATTTTCTCAGGCGTTATGCCGCGCAACTACGCCGGCGGCGGAGTGACGATCTACCTGCACTATGGGATGAGCAGCGCAGTAGCCGACGACATCAAGCTCGAAACGGACTTTGAACGGATAGGCGACCAGCAGCAGGACATTGATTCCGATGGTTTCACCGGCAGTCCACAGAACACCGGAGATATCACCGTCCCCGGCACATCGGGATTAGTGGATATTGTCACCACGGCCCACGCGAACGGCGCAGAGATGGACAGCATCGCGGCAGGAGAAGGATTCCGGCTGCAGGTTAAGCGGGTAGCGGTAACGGGGGACGATGCAAGCGGAGACCTCGAACTGAGATTCGTCGAGGGCAAGGAGACGTAATGGCACGGTATTTTCACTTCCCATCTTACGAATACCTGCACTGTGGCACTTCGCCGGTGGCCACCACGCCTATCACGATGGCCTGCTGGTTTCGAGTCACCGACTGGACCGCTTGGCGGGCGTTGATGAGCGTGGCCCTTTCTACTTCTGAGGCCGACTATCATCTGTTGTATGCTTTGGGGGGTGGGGGTCATGTA
>DATKWR010000429.1:0-13070 GCA_035529475.1 Sedimentisphaerales bacterium
CAACAACATTGTCATTCTGAGCGAAGCGAAGGATCTCCTTATTCGCCCCAGGAAACGAGACCCTTCGCTGCGCTCAGTGTGACAAGAGGTCGCATCAATGACCAGTTCAGCGACCAGGCCGTTGACCATTGCGACCAGGAAGGATACACCGCCGGCCCCGAAGATATCGGCGATCTGGATGAGTGTGATGTTCTCATACTGGCTGTGGGCGAGAAAACGCCAGAAAAAACCGCCCAGAAACAAGCCCTGCATCCGTTCGACGCCGACGATGAGCACCGCGGCTGCCAGGAACAGCGGGATTCCCCTGGCCCTGCAATAGCGCAGGCATAGCGTCAGGACGGGCCAGAGCAACGCCGTGTACAGGCAAAACACGAGCCAGCCGGCAACCGTCACCGGAACCAGCCAGTAGAGATTGCCCAGCCAGTAGAAGAAACAGGCCAGATAGCTGATGACGAATAACCACCGCGGCTGGGTCTGGGGCGAGCTGGCGAGAATAAACGGCACATACGCCACCCACGCCAGAGCCGACCAGCCTATCGGCGCCTGAATCACCGTCAGCATTGCTGCACTGACCACAAACGGCAAGGCCGTCGATACGTAACTGTGCTTGCGTGCAAGTGCGTTGAGGCGTTCGCTCATTCAGTCATCCGCTCATCGACGCTAAAGCCGTCGCCATTTCTCTTGTGCTGTAGTGCTTGCGATTGTTCATGCGCACCGTAAATTGACTGGTGAAAAGCTCCAAGAGATTTCTGTCGGCGACGATTTCGCGCGCTGGTATTTGCATATCATGCCAGAGCCGTTTGACTTCATCCAACTCCATCCCGTCAAGAAACAGGTTATCGGGGCGTTCCTCTTTCAAGCGTGCCAGACGCGCGTTTGAATTCTCGACGTATGTCTGCGATATTTCGATGCCGACATAGTCCCGGCCCGATTGATACGCTGCTGCCGCGGTCGTGCCCGAGCCGCTGAACGGATCGAGCACGCAGTCTCCCGGATTGGAGCTTGCTGCGATGATCCTCTTGAGCAGGCTTTCCGGCATTTGACAGGGGTGCCAGCCCGCACGTTCCTTGAACGTCCCACAGACCCGCGGGCATCCGTCCCACACGTCATCCGGCATCTTGCCGGCAGGGTTGGCCCGCCTATCATTGTAGATGAGCTGCCGGTCCGAAGGAACGCGAACAGCATGGTCATTGAATGTGAAGCTTTTGGCGTCATTGACAAAGTAGAAAATATGCGTGTGCGCGCGCGCGAACTTGCTCTTCGTTTGCTGGCCGAAAGTATAGTGCCAGATGATCCAGTTCCGCATAACCAGGCCAAGCTCATCGGCTATGATCTTCACGTGTGCGGCGTAGTCGTCGCCTATGGCGATATAGAACGAGCCGTGAGGCTTCAAGACCCTCTTGCAGACCGCCATCCATTCTTTCGTCCAGGCAATGTAATTCTTCTCTTTAACTTTATCGTAGTACTTGTCGTACTTGTAGCCGATATTGAACGGCGGGTCCGCAAAGACCAGGTCCACAAAAGGCTCACTAACCTTGTCCAAGACCTCGATGCAGTCGCCACAGATTATCTTGTTCACACATCCGTGCATCGCCATAGTGTAAGACCTTTCACCGACTTTGCAAGCGTCAAGTCGGATCGGTGGGCCAAGGCCCACCCTACGAGTCTTGACGCATCGGCGTTCTTACACGTCGTGGCGCTCCACGTCCCGCACATGGGCAGGGCCGGGCCCTGCCCCACCATTTCACTTCTTGTGTTCGTGCTGGGCGACGACCTCTACAACGGTAGGATGGGCAACTTGCTTGCCCATGCTGTATCTACATCTGGGAAGCCCTCTGACGCGAGGCTTTATTCGCCTTGTTGCGGTTTGATGGCCCTTTGGTCGGTGAAGGTCCGGCCGGTGAGATAGTCGGTGAAAGTGACCTTGACCGTCAGGGGTTTGGTGAAATCCTCCACCTTGCCGGTGATATCGAACACACATCTGTAATTAGTGCTCAGCAACGTATCGAACCAGGCCTTCCTGAGCTCGTCCGACGTCACGTGCCACTGGCCCAGGAGGGCATCATCCTGCGACTTATTCAGGTCCCAGAGCTGGACGTCCACGGTGCCGCCGGCCTTTATTCTATCCCCCTCTTCGTCCATCGGCTCGATATAGACAATCAGCTTTTCCTTTTTGCCGTCTTTGTCTTTGTCATAAAAACCGGTGAATCGGCCGACCTTAAGGCTCTTGAGCCGCCGGGTGTTTTCGAGCTTGACCTCTTCCGGCAGACCCGAGAGTACCCGTACCTGCTCTTTGAGCCGTTCGTTTTCGGACCTGGCCTGCTCGATCTGCTCCTGCAACTGCGCCTTTTCCTGTGTCAACTGCTCGATCCGGGCGGCCGTTGATTCTTTCTGCTGTTCGTTCTGACAACCGGCAACGGACAGAAATACAAAAATCAAGATGCAAAATGCAAAATTACGAAAGTCGTCCGGGCTTGCCGGGACTCCACAATTTTGATTCTTGATATTTGATGCTTGCATTCTAATTTTCGGTCTCCGGGCCCGGCTCGCGAACGATTTCGGGGGCTCTTTGCAGGACTCGGTCGGCCAGGCCGTACTGGATCGCTTCGGTGGCATCCAGCCAGAGATTCCGGTCGCAATCGTGTTCGACCTTCTCGACCGGCTGGCCCGTGTGCTTGGACAGTATGTCGTACAGCCGGGCGCGAAGCCTCAGTATCTCCTGAGCCTCGATGTCCAGGTCCGTCGCCGGGCCGATCAACTCGCCTGAGATGAGCGGCTGGTGCAGCAGAATCCTGTTGTTGGCCAGGAGAAAACGTTTCTGAGACTTGCCGCCGGCCAGCAGAACCGCGGCCATGCTGGCCGCCTGTCCCACACAGTAGGTCGCCACCTCGCACCGCAGGAACTGCATCGTATCATAAATGGCAAGACCGGCCGTGATGGAGCCGCCGGGCGAATTGACGTACAAGTGAATATCCGTCTTCGAATCTTCATTGCTCAAAAAGAGCATCTGGGCAATGATCAGGTTTGCAGCGGCATCATCTATCGGCCCGCCGAGAAAGACGATTCGGTCTTTGAGCAGCCGCGAATAAATGTCATACGCACGTTCACCTCGACCGCTCTTCTCGATGACTATCGGCACTAAATACTGATTCACGCTCATGTTCTGCATCCCATATCTCGTATATCATAGTTCGTATGTCGTATATTGACCGACGACTGATTATCCTGTTATTGCTTGTCCTTCTCGTCTTTTTTATCCTTCTCTTTATCTTTGTCCTTTTGTTTATCTTTCTTTTCCTCCTCGTGCAGTACCTCGTCGATGAGGCCGTAGCTCAGGGCCTCCTCGGCCGTCATATACCTGTCCCGCTCGGTCTCAGTGGCAATCCTTTCGACCGGCTGGCCGGTGTGTTTCGAGAGAATCTCATTGATCATTCTCTTGGCCTTGAGGATCTCCTCGGCCTGGATTTTGATATCGGCCGCCTGACCGCTCACGCCGCCCCAGGGCTGGTGGAGCATCACCTTGGCGTGCGGAAGACCGTGTCGCCTGCCCTTCGTGCCGGCGGCCAGAATGACGGCGGCCCCGGACTGCGCCCGGCCGATGCAATACGTTGCGACCGGCGAGCTGACAAAGCGAATGGTGTCGTAAATGGCCATCGTGTCGTCCACGGTGCCGCCGGGGGAGTTGATATACAGGCTGATCTCGCTGTTGCGCTTGAGATTGTCCAGGTACAGCATCTTCATGATGACCTCGGCCGCCCGCTGGTAGGATATTTCCCCGATCAGAAACACGATGCGGTTCTCCAGCAGCATGTCGTCGAGACTCATCTGGCGATACCGCTGGTACTGGCCATATTGAGTGTGCACATCCATATTGTTTGCCTCCATTTTGTCCGGCATCAATTGTCCGGGGACGCTTAACCCGGTTCCGCTCTTTGCGCCCGAAGCGCCGGCCTGCAAATAATGCGGGATCGCGAAGCCCAATCCTTTCGCGGGTTCTCGTGGTGGGTACTCCACAGACATTCATAACTCCTTTTACTGAGCCGTTGTTTGGCGTTCTCAGGCTTGTTTGTCCTCGGGTTCGGCCGTCTTCTTCTCAGCCTTCTTCGGCCGCTTCCTGGCCGGTTTTCCCGCCTTCCCGGCTTTCGCGGCTTTCTCCTTGGCCTTGGTTTCCGTGATCTTGGCCGTCTCGAGCATCTTGGCGATGCACTTGTCCTGGCGCACCTCCAGACTGAACTGAGCCAACGCGCCGCTCCGCGCCATCTCTTCTCGCAGCCTTTCGGGCCGTTGTTGCCGTTGCATGGCCAATTGGGCGATATGGCCGTTGATCTCTTCCTCGCTGACGCTGATATCGAGCTTTTCAGCGACTTTGTCCATGATGAAGAATGTCTTGAGCTGCTGCTTGGCTTGCTGTTCGCTGCCGGCCTGAAGCTGCTCGATCTGCTCTGCGATCTGCTCGCGCGACAATCCCCGCATCAGCAGGTTGGTGTACTGTCTTTGCAGCACGGTGTTCGCCTGTCGGCCGACCACATCCAGGGGCAGGTCAAAATCCGTATTGCCGAGAAGGTGCTGGTATATCTGCTCGGTCATCTCCGCTCGCCCCTGGTTCTCCAGCCGGCTCTGGAGCGTATCCTGGATTCTGTCGCGCAGCTCGTCTTCGTTCTCGACGCCGTACCGCTTCAGGAAGGTCTCGTCCAGATCGGCGGGCTTGAGCCACTTGATGTCCTGAACGTCTATCCGAATGTCCACCTTCTTGCCGCGGTACTCTTCTCTGAAAAATGTTTTCGAGACTTCCACGCCGGTCTCTTTCGTCTGCCCCACCCTGGCGCCGACCAGCAGCTCGTCGAGCTTATCAATCGGCACCTCGCCGACAAAACCATTCGGCCTGACATAGATCTCGATATTGTTCAGTTTCTGCTCTTCCTCGACCCCCTCGACTTTGATCGCTACGTCGGCCACGATCTGATCGTCAAGCTCGGCGGCGCTCTGCTCGGGCCGGGGCGTCCAGATGCCCCCCCACCGGCGCATCTGTTCGACCTCTCTATCGATCTGCTCATCCGTCACTTCCAGCTTTGTTCGGGTGACGGGAATCCCCTCAAGCTCGGGCAGCCCGAACTCGGGGCGCACCTCCACCTCGAAGTCGAACGTCAGCGGACCTTCGGCCGGCAGCTCGATTTTCTCAACGTCAACGTCGGGCTCGCCGATACTCTGCATCTCGCTGTCCTTGATGGCCGCCTCGCTCGCGTCGGCCACGAGCTTCAATTTGACCTGCTCTGAAGTCTCCTTGCCGAACCTCCTCTCCAGCAGGCGGCGCGGCGTCCGGCCCTTCCTGAAGCCCGGAACCAGCGCCTCTTTACGCAGAGTCTCGTACTGCTCGTCCGTGACCTTTTTGATTTTCTCCGCGGGGATCTCAATAATGACTTTCTTCCGGCAAGGCCCCGCCTCCTCGATCGTCACCGTATTTTTCAGCTCGGCGGGCTCTTCCTTCGATTCTGTCGGTGGACCTTCTTCCTTCACTTCCGTGGACAATTGCTCGTCAGCCATTTCAGTGCTCCAAGGCGCTTCGCGCCACTCCATAAGATAAACAAAAAAGGCATCAGGCAAACGCCGCCCTTAGCCACGGTCTTCACGTTATCGCCGACACGCATCTGGCTCGGGCTCTGCCGTCCAGGCCGTGCCGGACCCAAACGTATCGGAGACCAACGCCAAACTACACTTAGCCGGTAACTCACCGATACTATGTCAAAATAGTTCCGGAAAGCGGGCGATGAGATTTGAACTCACGACATTCACGTTGGCAACGTGACGCTCTACCACTGAGCTACGCCCGCATTTTCCTGACCCGATGCTCGCGCCGCGGGCCAATTTTTTCATTATAGAGGCTCTTATCGTCCACGCAAGGGCTTTTCTGCAAAAATTTTAGCCCTCGCCTCGGATTTGACCTTCATCCGGCCCTGTGTTACAATGATCGCTGCGATTGATGCGGTTATTGAAAAGATATAGATCGGCAGCCGTGGATCGTAAACGATGCACCGGGCGTTGCGAAGATGCTTGAAGAATACGAATATCCGGAACCGAGCAGGAAGCGAGTGTATGGGCTTCTGCTTTTTCTCGTGCTCCTTGCGGGCCTTGCAATTCTTGTTGCCTTTCGGACAACGGGACTCAAGGGCGTCTCGGCCGCGCCGGATGAGCAGACCGATGCCAATCTGGCCCCGGTTGTGCCAAACGACGCACCGCCGGGGGAGGCTAACGAGCCGAGCGAGCCGGCGGCAGAGCCAAACAAGCAAAAGCCAGCCGAGCCAAACGACCCAAACGATAAGCAACCTTTGCGTCCGGCCCACAAGCACCCGGCGTTTACCGAGCGCGTTGCAGAGCGGGCGCGAATGGTGGACTGGCAGATTGAGGGACGCGGCATCAAGAACCCCAATGTCCTGACGGCAATGCGGGTTGTCCCCCGCCACGCCTTTGTCCGGGAAACCGAGCAGCGCTACGCCTACGCCGACTACCCGCTGCCAATCGGCTACGAACAGACCATAAGCCAGCCGTATATCGTTGCTTTCATGACCGAAGCACTGAAGCTCGATCCAAATTCCACTGTCCTGGAGATCGGCACCGGCTCGGGCTATCAGGCGGCGGTCTGCGCCGAGATAGGCCGGGAAGTTTATACAATCGAGATCGTGGAAGAGCTTGCGAAGGCCGCCAAGAAGCACCTGAAGGAATTAGGTTATCGGAACGTATCGGTCAAGGCCGGCGACGGGTACTTCGGCTGGCCTGAGCGCGCTCCATTCGACGCCATCATCGGCACGGCCGCCGCCGGGCGCATCCCCGAACCGCTCATCCAGCAGCTCAAGCCGGGCGGCAGGATGATCCTGCCTTACAGCGACGCCGAAGGGCTTCAGTATCTCCTGCTAATAACCAAGGATCAGAAGGGCAATCTGCAAAAGAGTACCGTGATGCCCGTCCGGTTTGTTCCCATGACCGGCGAAGTTCTAAAGTCCGAAAACAAATCCAACGAATAGCCGCCCGCAACAAGTACATCAGCAGCTAAGATGCAGCGCGGCGGCGACCTTCTGCCTTTGCTCGGTCCACGTATTGAACTTCTCGACGGCTTTGTGTGTATCTATCAGCACTGAAAAAGCCTGTGGCGTCCCGTGCATGGCAAGTCAAACCGCCTCAGGTCTATGCCGGGCTGCCTTCTTCCGGAACATTCGCGCTCCGGCTTCGCTGCGGGCATCTGCCTTTTCCTACTCAGAATGCAGGAATTTCCTAATCGCCTTGCACTCTCGCAGCGCCGATGAAGGACTACTGCGGTTGGACAATGTACTGTGAAGGTGAGGACAAGGTGAGCCTAAAAAAGCGGCTGCAATCCAAAAGACGCGGCGACGCGCTGTCACTGGCCGTGATTGCGGTCATGCTATTGCTCGCGATGGGCATGGGACTTCTGAGTCTGGGGTTGCGTGCGCGCCTCTATTCGACCCGGGTCGCCTCGGCCATCGCCGCCAGGTGCGCGGCCGATGCGGGTCTGACGATGGCCCTTTTTGAGATGAATCAGAAATTGAAGGCCAAACCCTGGTCCGACAGCATCCTGCCGGCACAAACAAATCAGCAATTGTCCAATTGCGACGCAGGCTTCAGCTTCAAGGTCCTATCCGGCAGCGACGGCTACGTTATAGAGTCCGTCGGCACGTCCGGCCTTTCCGAGAAGCGAGTGTACGCGACCCTGCAGCTCCAGGGACTATTCGAGCACGCAATTCTCACCAGGGAGACTCTCGTACTCAAATCAGGCACAGTCGTTGACGGATACAATTCTCTCGATCCCCTCGACACAGATGCCGACGTGGATATCGGCACCCAGAGCACGGCGGACGCAAGCATCACTCTCAACAACGGCGTGACGGTCAAGGGCGACGTTGTCGTGGGCATCGGAGGCGACCCGGATACCGTGATAAAAGACCTGGGCGCAGCCACCGGCGACCAATATGCCGCGACACAAAACGACCCGCTGCCGCTGATCATCCCGCCGGCCCTGCCCAATAAGGCAACCGCCATCAGCGCCAAGGGTGAAATCGTAACGCTCACTCCTGCCGACAGCGGCAGATACACCGGTATCGATTTGAAAAACGCCAGCGTACCGGGAGTGTTGGAAATAAGCGGCGGACAGGTCGTGCTGCACATCACGAGCGATATCAAGCTCGGCCAATCCTGTGAGATTATTGTCAGGGATGGGGCCTCCTTGACGATCTACGCGGATGGGGACGTCCAGTGCGCCAACGGCAGCAACATCAATACCGAGAATCCCCCTGAAGCAGCTTCGACATTCCAGCTCTACGCAACCGGTGACGACCAGCAGTCCTTCGACCTGAAGGCCAAGAGCGAGTTTACGGGAATCATTTATGCCCCCAATGCAGATGTCCAGCTTTACGCCGGGGGGGATGCCTATGGCTCTATCGTCGCGAATACCTTCGAGTTCAAGTCCGGCGGCAACTACCACTATGACGAAGCACTCAGAAAAGTCGAGGCGGACGACGAGGGCGTGCGCTTCGTGGTAAAACGCTGGTACGAGGGCAGCCCCGAGTAACCTGCGAGCAACGGTAAACCGAACGCCCGACACTCATTCCTGCGTGCGGATTATTGCGGGACATCCGTTTCATCACGCCCGGGCACGTCAGTCTTTTCCTGCCCGGGATAAAGGGATTTCCTAATCACCTTACCCCCGTCTGATCCCGATACACCGGCATTGGGGTCGGATAGAGCGCGTGTTCATCCTGAACACACAGCCCTCTCGAGAATGCCGACGAAAAAGATACCGCTAATCACAACGCAGGCAAGGTCTGAGTATAGCAGAAGTCACGGACATCGCCGGGACCGTTGTCACGACAGATTCAGGCATGGGGGAATCAAGTGGCCGATAACGCAGATAGAGAGCCGCAGGACGACACGGATGCCGGGCAATGCCCGAGCCGGGAGCAGACGATGGCCGGCGGTATTCTGCCCTGGATGATTACATTGCTTGTCGCCGTTCTCTGTGCCGGCGCCGGTCTGTCGCTCGGACGCCTGGTTGCCGCATCCCGCGTGCCCGATCGGGCCGAGGTTCGTCAAGAGAATTTTCTGCTGGATCTACAAACACTTGAAGAAGATTCTCCTGCGGCCGACCCGGAGAAGAACTGGTACTATGACTTGCAGCCTGTCACCGTCAACCTCGATGAGCCTACCTTCAGGCACCACGTTCGAGCATCCGTCACGCTGGAGATCAGCGGTGAGGTGGATCCGTCGAAAGGCCGGGCTTTTCTCGAACGCAAAAAGACGCTGATGGCAAACCGCCTGACCATCTGTCTGGCAGGTCTGAGTCGTCAGGACCTCAGAGGCGAAGGCAGCATCGAAAGAGTTCAGTTGCAGATACGCGACGTTTTCAACGAAGAACTTTTCCCCGAATCCAAACCTCGTATCAAGCAGGTCCTTCTCAAGCACCTGGCGGTTCAGTGAATCCCCCCGCGTGAAACGGGCAGCCGTTCAGGAGAAGTCAGTTCTCCGTCAGCACGGCCTCGTCGTATTCGATCTCGAAACGCAGCTTGTGCCTGGCTTCTTCCTGCGCCAGCGCCAGGAATATCGCCTTCTGGTCCTCGTTCTGAACCTGGTCCGCCAGGTCCACATACAGCCGGAACGCCGCCTTTTCATTTCTCATGGCCAGAACGAGGGCATCCTGGTAGCTCATGTCCGGCCCGGGCTTAACATCGACTACGTAGTCGGCGATCCGCAGGTCCATAACCTTCGCCGCCGGCTGAATCGGCTGACCTTGCTTTATGGCCTCCAGCTTCGCCTTGTGCCCCAGCTCCTCGTTGGCAAAAGCCTCAAAAACCTGACGCATGGCCGGGCTTTTCATCGTCTTCGCCAGACCTACATAGAACCGGTTGGCTTCTATTTCCTTGTCAATCGCAAAGTCCAGAACTGCGATGAAGGAATCGAACGAATCCATTTTGAGAACTCCCAACTCAGAGAATCAATCTGCCTATGGCACCTGCATCCTGTCTTGCGGACTGCCGAATCTCGCGAGGGGCACGCCATTGCCAAGCTCCGAATGTCGAATCCCTCTGGCGTCCAGCTCCTGCTCGAGCCGCTCGTTAGCAGCTTTCAACTTCGCAACCTGCTGCCTGAAGCTCTCCTCAGCCACCTTGTATCGAGATACCTCGATCTGCAATTGCTCGACCAGCGTCCCAAAGCCCCGCAACTCCTTCGCCGTCTGTCTCCATCGTTTCTTTTTTCCATCTCTCTTCGAGAAGGAGGCCATGCGATGCACCTCCAATTCCCTTGTCTGGTGTTGATCTGCGTTGCCGGCAGCCAATCGGGCCCCGATGGTCCAGCCGTGTTGCACGAATTGTCCCAGCTCGGCCGCTCTTGCCGGTGCCTTTCGCCGCTGCCTTATAATCAGGAACAGCAAAACCAGCGCCGTCAAGGCTATCACCTCCAGCTCCCAGGCGGCCCATTCCCGTCCATAATACAGCCAGGAGACATACTCCACCGATCTGTTTGTCAGGCTTTCCAAAGTCATTGTCCTAATCTCCTAATCCCAGGCTAATCGCCACTCCATTTTTTTTATTTTCCATCCGCAAGACCTTATTTGAAGCGACCGCGGAGCGTAAAATCCCCGGCACGGCCACCACAACAGAGAAGAACGATGAATTGCTTTTCCCGCATGGCGTTCCTTCGCATCAGAACACGGCCTCCGATTCAAACCACTTTCTGGTTTAGCTTTTTCTTGCCTACGGATTCTCGAACCGAGATTCCTTGTGGAAGAAAGCCCATCAGGAAACAAAAAGAGGCCTTCACACCACTTCTCCGACAAAGATGCTCTGTATGCCATCACCTTTGGCGCAGCATGTCAAGAAGAAAGTGCAAAAAAAGGGAGATTTTCCGGAAAAGACGGCATGGGCTTGCGGGCCGCTCAATAGTCCTTAAAGCCTCTCATCCATTCGGGCCAGTCGCTTGCCTGGACGTTGCCGGCGAGGGTGTAGAGACCGTGGGGATCGAAATTACGATGCCAATTGAACGTCCACAACTCCTTGAGCCCAACTCTGCGGACGGACCAGTCCAGAAAAGCGCTGTTGACCGCCGCATTGTGCCGGTTCAGACAGACCCGCCGCATTTCATTGCTGCCGGCGAGGTTTTCCGTCGCCCCGTCATAGAGCGGAGGCTGATTTTCGGGAAATGGCCAGACGTCGTACCAAAAACAATCGAGGAAAACCGGTATCCGGTCCGCCGGCCTGACGTTGACGTGCCTGTAGTAGTTGCCGGCGTTGCTGCCCGTGGTCCGGTTGCACAGCCACTCATTGAACCCGTAGCTGCCGTAGGAGCCGTCCTGAAAAACGCCCCAGGCCGCGAAGGGATTCCGGCCGCCTTCGGACAAGGGCTTGGTGGCCATCGGGCAAAGACGCATGTCCAGGTCGTGGTACTCCGTCCGCATCACGACCGGCCAGCGGCCCTCGCTCGTCTGGCTCTCCCCGCCGAGGCCCTGGTGAAAATAGCCGTCCCGGTCCGAGGTGAACATTGACCAGATGAGCGTCCATTGGTGGAGACTCGCCTGGCAGGTCACCGCCCTGGCCTGTTTCCTGACCCGCTGTAGCGCTGGCATCAATATGGCCAACAGCAGCGCGATGATGGCAATCACCACAAGAAGCTCAATCAGCGTAAAACCGTGTAGGGGCCTGGGAATAGAGGTATGCTTTGGCCTGCGATCTGTACATTGATGGCCCCTTTTAAGGAATCTATGATGAAAGAATCCAATCCCAGCAAAAGACCAGCCGAAAAAAACCCTCGACAAACAGCCCCTACAGAGATAAAGGCGCCTCGCTTTTTCATCGTCACGTCCTTTCCTCAAGATCGCAGCACGATTCTCTATCAGGCCACCAACAAACGGCCCAATTAACCGAAGGTCCAGCCCTTGCCAAGTCCCAACAAATAATACCGCACCCACCCAGAAAAGCGAGGGAATAGTGGAGGCTCTGCGGCTAACAAAAATGCACGTTATTGCTTGATCGAGGGCTCCGTCTCAGGTAGAGTTTGTTAAAATGCAGGGAAACGCCCAGCCAAGAGTCACAGAGGAAGCAGAAATAAGTATGATGTCCCCAGATATCCCATAAAACAGCGAAGAGCTATAAACAGATATTTTAGAAATAAACTGAAAACTCGATAAGGGGTAAAATAAGCAATGATAAAATCAAAACGACTTTTGGCCGGTGCTGTGCTGACAGCGCTTTTTGCTACATCAGTAGTAGCGGAAGAAAAACCAAACTTTGTGATTGTACTGGCGGACGATGTCAGCTGGTCAAGCTTCGGCTGCGTTGATGCGGGCTTGTATACCCGTACTCCGAATATAGATAAGCTTGCTGACCAGGGGGTTCGTTTTGCGAACTTCTCATGTTCCGTGGCGCAGTGTGGTCCTTTGCGACATGAGCTTTATACTGGATTGTTGCCACCGAGCAGTGGTGTTTATTCTAATGGTAGTAAACCTCAGGGAGACTATAAAAACATTGTCAGCTATCTGGGGGATATAGGGTATAAGGTTGGTTTGACTGGGAAGGCCCATTTTAACAATGTATCAGATTTTCAGGAAGTTCCCGGGTTTACCAGCAATGGTAATGATAGTGCTCCTACTTGGGAGATGAGTGGGGTAAAGGGGTTTATTGAAACATCTCAGACTGAGGGTAAACCATTTTGCATGGTGATTGCTTCGGTTCATGCGCACCATCCGTGGACGATTGGGGACGCCTCTAATTTTCCTTTGGATAAGATTGTAGTGCCGCCTCATATGGTTGATATTCCTATTACGCGTGAGGCTTTGGCAAGGCACGCGGCTGAAGTTGAAGACCTGGACAATCAGGTTGGCGCTACCATGAAACTGTTGGACGATATGAAGCTGGCAGAAAACACTGTACTGATCTTTTTAAGTGAACAGGGAACTGCTATGCCGAAAGGTAAATGGTCGCCCTATGACTACGGAACCAAGGCCTTGTGCCTGGTGCGCTGGCCGGGGAAATTTAAACCTGCCGCTGTCACAGACGCGGTCGCTATGTATTGTG
>DATKWR010000430.1:0-4784 GCA_035529475.1 Sedimentisphaerales bacterium
TAATCCGAGACTCTCAACTCTGGTCTTGTATCCCTGTTCGGCCAGGCTCAGCAGCTTTTCTTTGTTCTGCCGCCAGTACTGTATTCTCTTGTCGGCTGAATAGTACTTGAGCGTCATTCTTCTGATCTGCGTGTACAGCCGAAGGCAAACCGGCAGCGCGATCATCACAAGCGGCAAGACCAGATGGACATAGCCGAGGGACAAGCACCGCCGAACCTTTGAGCGCGAGCGAGGATTTTCTGTTGTTTTATCGCACATCGAAGTCTGAGAGATTCACACACCAGTTCTTTATGTCGAAGACGGAGTTATCCACGGAACCGGGAATCAGTATCTTACCGGTCATTCTTATTTTGCGGGGTTTCCTTGAATCAGGAACCTTCCAGAGACCTGCGGGTTTTGAGGGCAGCTTACCCACATACATAATGATATCCGCTGCGCCCGAAGCCGCCTCGAAGGCATGCTTGACGGCTTTCGCCAGAAAAGCAGGCGTCAGCGGGGCAACGTCAATAATGTACAGCGTCCTGATTCCGCCTTCTTCCTCGTAGATCTTGTAGATGCATTCCGCCCCTTCTCCAAGTTGGATTCTGTTGTAGCTCGCATCATAGCGATGCCGCTCGAATTCCGCGTCCACGACCTTGCCAATATTGGATCGCAACTGGGAAGCTCTCGGAATGCGAGAAAATCTGAGTGCGTACTTGCACAAGCTTCGCGAGAGGCCGTTAAGCCGTCTGAGCTTGGGAACAACGGCCCCAATATTCAGAGGCAGGACATAATAGTCCAGTTCGCCGATGTCTTCATATCGAAGGAATCTCTTTTGGATGGGGTAAAATGGCTCGTTTGGAAAGCCGAAGATAAACGGAACGCCATCCTGGATAAGCCCTTGATGCACCAGATTCGCCATTTTCAGCATGTGGCCTCCGCCCCGGTGCTTCGGGGCGATCATCGTATCGACGGAAAGAGAGAATATCCGTTCTACCTCAAAGAACTTGTATCGCCCCGGAATGGCGCTAAACGCACCTACGATGGTTTCCTCGTGCAGCATTAGGCCGTGATAGGAATAACCCATGGGTGTATAGGAAAATTTACGGTCGAAGGTATCCATCGTCATGTTCTTGTTGAAAACGCGAAGGAACAGACTGCACATCTGTTCTCGCTCGGACTCCAGAAGCTGGTTTGTCGTCTTGAAGACAACCTGCGTCGCAGCATCGCGCGCCGGGCAAGGCGCACGCCCGGCACCTTGTATCGATACGCTGCGTGACCCTGCGGAGTCATGTTCGAGTCGCACATGATGCGATTTAGCGTGAATGGGCATGAAATACTCTCAAAGTTGGCGGACGGGTACCCGGCAATCGTTGCCGGACGGCAGGGGACTGATCTGTTCGGCCGGTTCAAGGTGACCGTTCAAGACACTCAAGTACAACTCCTCCATTTGTTCACTGATCGCCCCCCACGAATAATGCTGCCTGATACGCTCTTTGGCCCCGGCATTCACAGCGGCAACTTCCTCCGGGTGGTCGAGCAGCCGCCGCAGGCAGCGCTCGAGGTCGTCCACATTTCCGCTTTTGAAGTGGATTCCTGCATCGGCGATGGCTTCGAGGTTCTCGGGGATGTCGCTGACCAGGCAACAATGACCATAGCTCATGGCTTCGAGGATGCTCAGGGACAAACCTTCCACCTCGGAAGGCTGTGCATACAGGTAACAGTGGCTGAAGAGCTCTTCGATAAGACGCCCCTCGACGAAACCCGGAAACAGGATACGCGGATCGCCCTGGGCCAATTCAAGGAGCCTCCGTTTATAGTCTGCGGTCCCCTGGGCGTCGCCGGCCACTACAAGCTTCAGGCCCGTCTTCAGGCGCCGGAACGCTGAAACCAGATAGTGCGCGCCCTTTTCGGGAACGAGGCGACAGGCGAAGAGAATGTAGGCGTTTGGCTCAAGACCCAGCCGGTATATTTCGCGCGGTTCGGTCTTGGGTTTGACATCGGCCGCGGTGGGGATGTACTGCATGTGAATTCCCCGATGCGTTCGGTAGAAATCGCATTGGGTCTGGGAAACGGCCGTACAGACGTGCGATTGGGATAAGGCCAGCTTCTCCAGAATCTTCACGACCGAAGACCCGACAGCGCCCCAGCGTTTGCGTTTCCACTCCAGACTATGCAACTGAAGCACACATTTGGACCCTCGCAGCCTGGGCAGCCACGCAAACGCCCCCGGGGCAAAGCTATGGAAGTGTACGATGTCGTATTTCTTCTTCCAGATTGACTTGGCCGCCGCCGCTGCGGAAGCAGACAGCTTCTGCATGCACGGCCTGGCAAAGGACGGAACGCTGATGATACGCATTCCCAAATGGCGGTCGGGCACGTCACCGTAGTGGCGCGTCGTATATACCGTGACGTCATGTCCCCGTTGCACCAGGCGTGAGCCCAGTTCCGATGTGTACTTCTCGATGCCCCCTCCCCGCAGGATATTCTTTACGGCCAAAAACGCTATTTTCATGGCTCTCCTTTTGATTTCTTCTGAGGATTTATTTCAGTAGGGCAGTTCCTAAGATGCGGCAATCTCCATCAGCCCCAGAGGGTGCCAGCCTTCGCTATCCATGCCCTTATTGGCGAGTCTTATGGTTGGTCGATCACTGCCCGGCTCCAGAAGCCTGATCGAGACCGCGTAGTTGCCTGTTCCCAGCACAGCCGGCAACGCCATGTTCTCATCAATCTGATGCCTGCCCGGCAGCCACTCGGAAACCTTTGCTTGCGCCTTCAGGACCAGCGTCCGACTACCGCCGGTCAGCTTCACGGCTAAGACACAATCCTTGTAAATCGGTGCGACACCCGCATTCTCGATTACAACGGCAATCGGCAGATATCGCTGTTTTGCAGACTGGGTTCTTGGCAGAACAACGCGACGTAAAACAAAACGGTATCCGCATTTCTTCAGGAAACGCTCAATCGAGGGAACCTGATGCGTATAGATGGATCGTGACTTGGCATTAAAAGCCGAGCCGTGCCATTCCAGGGCTTTGTTCCACATGTTGTCATAGCCGCCGCCTTTTTCCGGGACGGTCTTATCGAGGTCCTGCATGGATCCCGGCGGCTCAAAAGCGACGGGGCCTTTCTTCCATGCGTCCCACGCGTTGGCGTCTCTGAGCTGTTGGGGATAGGCGTCGAACATGTGACACCAGGTGGGTGAAAAATAGCCGTAGTCCCCCAGTGAATCCGCCCGCCAGCCGGTCCCCTTACTGACGGCGTACCGCAGCCCCGGGACGTACCCGATCAACATCGACAAAGGCGTCCGGTCCCAGTACTTCAGATACATGTCGATAACTTTGACGGCGTTTTCCTCGCTGATCATCGGCAGCACCGGTTCGGTATGTGACATGTGCCACTCTCCCCAGAACCCAACGCTTCCAATCTCCATACGCACAATGTTCCGATGACCGCTGTATTTCTGTCCGAAAGCGCTGACAAGCTCCTGCTGCTTGGCGAGGAAGTAGGGGTCGTTATGTTCCGGAGCCCATCCCTTGCGATCGTATTTCTTGTACCAATAGCCCTTCGCCTTCTCCATGTACCATTTGGGCGTTCCCTCATAGGAATCGGCGGCGCTGGTTGGCATGAACCTCAAGGCCAGGTCCTGGTCCTTCTGCCTGGCCTTCTCGAGCAGCGAATCGATCAGCTCGAAGTTGTACCTGCCCTCCTGCGGCTCCAGCTTGCTCCAGTAGAAACGGAAGTACGCAATAGAACACTGCGGATAATTCTCGGCGCGTCTGTTCTGCTCGTCGCCGTTGAAGGAGTTAAACGTCTCGAACCCCATTCCCGGATTAGTCAGCACCTCATCGCTCGCCTCGGGTTCAATAATATGCTGCCCTTGCGGACCCGCCCACGTCGTATTCTGCATCCAGGGCTTCGCAATTGTGCTCAACAGGACAACCGAACCGATTTTGGCAAAGTCTCTGCGATTCACAGTTGTCTGGGGCACACCTGTTCGGTCCGTGCTTTCACTCAAAAGATGCCGATAGACTTTCATCAACTGCTCATAGTGCACTTCGGCGGAAAACTCACTTTCAACTTTGTCACGGGCCGCCCGCCCCATCTGCGAGCGAAGGGATTCGTCCAGCCAGAGGGTTCGCATACATGCGGCCAACTCCTCGGCGCTTCCATGTGCAAATTGAAGGCCCGTTCGGCCGTGCTCGACCATTTCGGCGATGCCGCCTATGCGAGACCCGATGACGGGCTTCCCGCACGCATAAGCTTCCAGAATAGTCATCGGGGCATTCTCGTAGCATTGCGAAGGCAGCACCAGAAACGCCGCGTTCTCATAGAGTCGCTTAAGGTCAGCTCCGGATTTGTAGCCCTCAAAAGTCACATGGGTTATTCCATTGTTCTTGACGAAGTTCTGTAATTCGGTCTTGAGCGGGCCATCGCCGGCAAGGCGAACCGGGACATCCAGGCCCTTGACGGCGGCCAGGAGTGTGGGAATCCCTTTTTCCTCGGACAGTCGCCCGACGAACAGGGCATACTGGCCGTTCTCATAGTGTGGTGCCTGCCCGCAGGCGTCTGCAAAATTGGGAATGTGAAGCAATCGGTTCCGAGGGATTCCGTGCTCGGCGTGTTTTCGCAGCGAAAACATACTGGGACAAATAAAGTGACGAACTGTGTCGTATTTGTGCAGCCACCGGTTCAGATACGACTCGACACAATAGACGCCGGAAGCTGCCAGGCTCTCCTTGTGGCAGGTGTTCAGCAAACAGTGGATGAATCGGCCGCCTTTGCAGTCCTCGCATACGGCGCCC
>DATKWR010000431.1:0-5699 GCA_035529475.1 Sedimentisphaerales bacterium
CTTTCCATCGAGTCTGCGAAGAAATCATCTGAAACGGAATGCCCGCCCGAAACAGGCGGTTGATCAGGCGGTAGTTGTCATTGGCGCCGGCGCGTACGACGTAGCCGCGAGTTTCCTGGGGCGCCTCTGTCACCTTGCCGCTCGGCAGAGTCACGGTTTCGAGTCTTTCGGCCTGAGATTCAAAGGGCTGATTCGCACTGACAACCCGCACGCCCATCTGCAGGGGCAGGGTCCATCCGGCTATGTCGTACGGCGGCTCGGGCGGCCCTCCGGGATACGCCGAGCGATCGGGATAGACTTGGCGTTCCATCATATCGTTGAGATGAGCGCGGTAGGGCTGCCCGCAATAAAGAATGTAAGTGCCCGCCGGATATGGCACGCCGTCGGCGGAAAATTCCTCCGTCGCCCGGTGCACTTCAATCCCGGTGGCGTGCAGAACAGAGAGCATCTCGGCGGCGGTTCGAGCATCGACCTGGTCGGGAGGAACCAGCCACGCGAACGGCGGTTCCGTCTTGCCTTTTTCGATGGCGTCGCGCGCCTGTTTGATCGTGTTGCTGGTAATCAGGTCGTGATACCGGGCGGCCAGCGTAAACAGGCTCATGCAGGCGATCTTTTCATAATCGACGATGTCACGCAGCCGCCACCAGCCGCCGGGCCAGGGTTCGGGAAAGTTGGTGGCGATGGCATAATCCGGCATGCCTCGCGGGCCGCCCTTCAGCTCGCTCTTGCGCTGGAAGACGGGCGAGGCAATGAGCACGCTGGCGGCTTCGGTGAGTATGCCCGTCATGTTGTGCCGATACGCCGTGGTGCGAAAGCCGCCTTCCCACCAGTTGTCGTACATGGCGCTATTGAGGATACCTTTCTTGCCGGCGCGGTTGAGCTCGGCGCCCATGTGGCCCCCGATGATCAGCATCATGTGGTCGTTCAACGGATGGACGTTCGGGTTTTTCGGGTCGAAGAACGGCGGCACGAAAAGCCTTGCCCCCGAATTGCCCATCTGGTGAATGTCATACACGATGTTGGGAAGCCACTGGTTGTAGAGCACGTGCGTGACCAGCCGCGTCTCCTGCAGGTTGAGCATGAACCAGTCCCTGTTGTTGTCGTGGCCCGCGTACTTGTGATAGAGCCACGGCATCCCCGCGCCCTCCCAGGGGGTGCCCAGCGAGCGTTCGTACCAGTCGATAACCTTATCCAGCCCGTCGGGATTGGCGCTCGGGACAAACACGATGATGGTTTTATCAAGGATGTCCCGAATCTCAGGCGACGTCCCGGTCGCCAGGTCGTAGAGCAGCTCCATCGCCATCTGGCTGGAAGCAATTTCCGTGGAATGCAGATTGCAGTTGACCAGAACGACGACCTTGGCCCCGGCCATAAGCTCGCGTTCGTCCCGTTCGTTCCCGATCAATCGCGGGTCGGCAATTCGCCTTTGATCGGCCATCGCTTTGGCTGTCTTTGCCGGCGATGCATCATCGGTGACCTCGGCGATGAACATGTTACGGCCCTCAGTGGTCAGGCCAACCTCGCGCACGCTGACCCGGCGGGAGTTTTGCGCGACGTGATCGAAATACGCTCGAATCTTTGCGTAGCGTGCGAGCTTGTAATCTGCTCCGACCTTGTGGCCGAGAAAATCTTCGGGGGGCCGGACCTTCTCGACGCCCGATGCTCGTGTGGCTTGCGACGGTCCCTGCGCCGCAACAGCACACCCGGGGCTCAGCAATAGACATACAACATGCAATACAAGAAACAGGCCGAATACGTCTTTGCGTTCCATACTCGATTCCTTTGCACAAGAAGTCCTGCAACATGTTCACTGACAGCGTTTGCGGTGTCAGAAACGCCCGGCCCCGTCAGCATAAGACAATCAAATCCAAAAAGCAAAATGGAAAATGCAGAAGTTGCCCAAAGACACATAGGATTAGTATAATGAGCGGCCGGCGGTTTGCCATACATGGAATTCGGAACTTGGAGGTACTTATCATGGGGTCGCTACTGACACGTCGCTCGTTCATGAAGAAAACGTCTGCGGGATTGACCGGGGCGGCATTGGTTGCGGTTGCTCCCGGCTCTTTGCGTGCGAACGCAGCCGGGAACGCGAATAAGCTTGCCGTTCTCGGCGGCACTCCCGTACGCACCAAGTCGTTCGACCAGCCGTGGCCGATCTTCGACGAGAATGAGGAGAAGGCCTTGCTCAAGGCGCTGCGCAGCCGGAACTGGTGCTGTTTGAAGGGCAGCGCCGTGTACGACTTCGAGAAGCAGTTCGCCCAGGCGATGGGCGTCTCGCACTGCGTCCTCTCGAACGGCGGCACCACGGCGCTGAGCGCCTCTCTGCACTGCCTCGGCGTCGGGCCCGGGGACGAGGTGATCACGACGCCGAATACGTTCATCGCCACGATCAACGTCATCTGCAACGCCCACGCGCTGCCTGTCTTTGTCGATATAGACCCGGACACCGGCTCGATAGACGCCAACCTGATAGAAGCCGCGATCACGGAACATACCAAAGCCATTCTGCCGGTTCACCTGTCGGGCTTCCCGGCGGACATCGAGAAGATCATGGCGGTAGCGGGCAAGCACAAGATTCCGGTTGTCGAGGATGCGTGCCAGTCCGTGTTCGCCGAGGTCAACGGCCGGAAGGTCGGCACGTTCGGCACGACGGGGTGCATCAGCTTTCAGGAGTGGAAATCGCTGGTTTGCGGCGAAGGCGGGGCCATCCTCGGCAGTGACGAAGAGCTGATGCGACGATGTGCCGCGTTTGTCAATAACGGCAGGGACCCGAAGGGAATCAAGAAAGGCTATCCATTCCCCGGCTCGAATCACCGCATGACCGAGTTCCAGGCGGCCGTACTCACCGAGCAATTCAAGCGGTTCAGGGAACAGGACAAGATCCGGCAGAAGAACGGAGAGTACCTGGAGCGGGAACTGGCCCGGATTCCGGGTCTGAGACCCCGAAAGGTGTATAGCAAGGATACAAGATTCACCTACGTTACTTTCGAGCTGGATTACGAGAGGCTGCAATTCAGCAATGTCCCCGCGTCGCGGTTTGCCGAGGCGCTTCGGGCCGAAGGCGTCCCCGTCAGAGGCGGGCAGAGAATATACTCGGGAGGCTGCCACAAAGAGGGAATGCTGGAGGCGCACCTGAATTCTCCCGGATTTCACGCCTCATTCTCTAAAGCAAGGCTTAAAATGTACAGAGAATCTTTACGCTTGCCGATTATAGATAATATCAGGCCCAGTGGGAAAGAAAGGCTTTCCATAGAAAGCAAGATCGCCTTCCTCGGGCTCAGGAACGACATAAACGATATTGTGGAAGCTTTTGCAAAAGTCGCAAAAAACGCCAACAAACTGGCATAGCTGAGGGCTTTGGACCGGCAAGCACGGGCCGGGCAGCAATCGCAGAGACGCCGCCTGAAGCAATTTCCAAGGCGCTGATATTTGGAGTAATTCTATATGAAATGGAGTTTTGTGGGCGCCGCTTATCCGGTTTGACATCATGCAATCTTCTGTTGAAGAACTCCAAAAAATGCCGTTATCAGTACTGAGAAGTCCGAAAAAAGCTGTGTTGGATATGGATAGAGTATTGATGACTCACCAAAAAGCCAGAAAAGAGGGATTATTCTCTTGAATTTCACGTCCACTTCTGCTATGATAATTGCTTTAGGGGGCGGTGTTTGGGGACCCGAAAGGATTTCACTTACTTCTGAAAGGTTGTGATATGGGTACATTACGGAAAATGTGGGTTACTGTTATTTACGTGGGCTTGCTCGCGGGTATCGCCCAAGCGGGCCAGGCCACTCGTACAGAGGAACTTAATCTGCCCGAAGATACGACCCCTCGCCTGGCGGTGAAGGAATTACGCCTCCGGGGCAACACCTTGATCACAACGTCCGAGCTGTTGGAGTACATGCCGGATGTCTATAACGCTTCCGATCAGCGGCTTTCCGAGGCTGCCGGCGAGTACCTTTATGACCTGCGCATCATTCGTGAGATAGTAACGGCGCCCGGTCAACCGCGTGAGGTTTCGCTGCGAACCATTCAGGGGCTGACGCAATACATCCTGTCGGTGTACCAGAAGAATGATTACTCCGGCATCTATGTCTATGTGCCGGAAGGAGCAATCAAGGACGGCACGAAACTGGTCGATGGGATTCTGCCTATCAACATTCTCGAAGCCCCTGTGACTGAGGTCCGAGTGAAATTCTTCGATGCCGAGCGAAACGAAGTGGAAAAAGGTTATCTTCGTCAGTCCGCTATCGAGCAGTGGTCGCCGATCGAACACGACAAGGTGGCCAGCCAGAGGTCGCTGGACTATTTGGTCAACCTGCTGAATCTCAACCCGGACAGGCATGTCTCTGCGATTGTCTCCAGAGGAGCCGAGCCGAACACGTTGGCGATACAGTACGAGGTGTACGAGACGGACCCCTGGCATTTCTTCATCCAGGCGGATAACTCCGGCACCAACGAGAGACAATGGGCTCCGAGAATCGGCCTGATCAATACCAACCTTCTGGGCATCGATGACAGGTTTACCGCCCTTTATCAGGCGGCGTTGGATGAGATCGCCGAGAATTGGTCCATCTTCGGAAGTTATGATTTTCCCGTCATGGGTCCTCGGCTTCGCCTGAATCTTTACGGCGGATACAGCGAGTTCGACATCAATCCCGAATCCGGACCGATTGATTTCCTCGGCAGCGGTACGTTCTACGGAGCCGTGCTGCGTTATAATCTGTTCCAGCAAGACAGATGGTTCTTCGACGTGACCGGCTCGGTGAGCCAGGAGGAAAGTGACATTACCCCGAGCTTGTTCCCCGAGTTCTTTGCCAGTAAGGTCAGGATGGATTTGTGGGGAGTGGGCGCGGATCTCCATCACCGGGATGATATGTCAACGACCGCCGTGACGTTCAGCAGGGTCCAGAGTTTCGGCGGCTCCGACCAGAGCGCGTTCTGGGATTATGGCGCAGCGATACCTACAGGTGCCCGGACGAACGCCGAACAGGATTTTGCTATTTATACGACGGCCGGCAATCACAGCCAGTACCTGGATCGCAACAAGGTCCAGCAGCTCAGGGGCACGGCCCGGTGGATAGTCCCCACCGAGAGACTGGTCCCCGCGAAGATGACGTCCTTCGGCGGCATGTACACCGTCAGAGGATACGACGAATATGAAATCGTCGCCGACGGCGGCATCCTGGCGTCGGTTCAATACGAGTACGACCTGGTCAGACACGGCCAGACCGTTGAGCAAAAAACGGCGGCCAACGACGATCTGAGAAAGCTGGCTCCCCTGGCCTTCTTTGATTTCGGCCGGAGCAAGGTCGAAGACGCCGTCGCCGGAGAGGAAAATCAGACGCTCTACTCGGTCGGCGCCGGCATGGTCTTCGAGATCGGCAATAATTTCAGCGGGGCCGTGTATTACGGCCATCCGCTCAAGGAAACCGACGACACCCGGAAAGGAAAAGGTCGGTTGAACGCAAGCGTGATGCTGCGGTGGTAGGCGTTCTGACGCCAAAAAACAATTTTGGGGGGACTCATCAGACGGACTGATTCTAAGTTCACGGACGAGGGCTGATTTTACAATCGTTACTTTTATTGAGGGGATGGATGATGGAAAGCGTAAAGAGAGTG
This sequence comes from Sedimentisphaerales bacterium, assembly GCA_035529475.1. Taxonomy (GTDB): domain Bacteria; phylum Planctomycetota; class Phycisphaerae; order Sedimentisphaerales; family Anaerobacaceae. The sequence goes on from DATKWR010000431.1 coordinate 5,623, forward strand.
TTGAGAGGGCGTTATTGGAGGAAGGGTGTGATTTACTTCCTGACGTGGTGCCTCGTCGTGAACACGTCAGTGCTGGC